>NZ_QPEL01000224.1:0-5852 GCF_008368965.1 Bacillus sp. AY2-1
GTACTAAATAGTATTGGATTTAAACTCTTTGATTTCTTTCAGTTTAATCATATCCTTTTCCCATTCTACGAAAATGATAAGAAACAAAAAGTGTTACTATTTGGTGATACAATGAAACATTTCACTTCCTTACATGAACGAATATTAATTGGAAAAAGATTATATTCATTATTATTTCGAGATACACATGTTTTATCTCAAATAATAAGCTGGGCCCAACACCATCCGCATACGGGATCAAGGAAAGATTACTGGCCCCATTTATTTTCAAGTGTAAATGAATCTTTTTCCCGTGAGTTTTATAAGCGCCGAATAAAAAAATGCCAGTTACGAAATGACGCTTATCGCATATACAGCCCTGCACTCATCTATGCATGGCGAGATATGAAGCATGAGGAAGTTGACAGTGAAGATTGGTTTACCGATTGGCAAGTTGTACATTATTTAGTTGATAAGGAGGAAAATATAAATGGACAAATTACAGAAGACTACTGCAAAACACTCGAAAAAATTGAACTCGCAATTCTCGCAAAGAAAAATGTCCTCCTCCGAGAAGAAGAATGAGTTTCTAGCATTAGTAGTTACAATCTTTCTCTCTGCTATTATTGGAACTTGTTTAGATGCTTTTTTTGTTCATAAACAAATATATTCCTTTCCAGCTAGACCCTTCTCATCCACATTTTCGGTTAATATAGCTTTTACATTATTCGTACTGCCGATTTTAACAGTTATCTTTATACACATTTCAAAAAAATTATCTAAAGTTTCTAGAATTCTATTTATTATTTCAATTGGTATTTGTGCTAGCCTTTTTGAACAGATTGCTGAAAGTTTAGGTTTATTTATACACAGTACGAATTGGAACCATACATATTCTTTATTTGGTTATATGATTTTCCATTCTTTTATTTGGAACATATATAATTGGATAAAAAAATAAAGAGACCATTATAGGTCCCTTCTTAAGCATACTCTTCCATTATTGCTAATGGTGCCAGTGTTTGTAGGCTTTTAGAGCGTAAACGATAGGCAACGACTTTCTTCTTATATTGCTTAATGACATCAATATGTTCCTCATAGCTATATAGAGAAAACCTAATCTCTTTATTCCCTTTCTTCGTATCAATGACTATTGGTGTCCCTTCTCCGTGCGGCGGGAAATAATGTTTATCTAAAAACAAAGCTTCATTAAATTCATGAATAACTTGTAGTTTCATTTCTCCCTCTATATTTTTTCCATCTATTGATATAGAAGTATTTTCCGCCTCAAGTTTTTGATGCAACTCAAATTTACTAATAATTGATTCTACAACAGAAGTGGGCATACTAGAAACTAATACTTTAATAGCTCCAAAAACAAATAATGTAACTATAAACCATGTTGTCATTGTTATCATCTCCATTACATTTAAAAAATAAATTTCGTTCCATACGGTATTAGTATACTAATGAGTATTCCAGTTACAATCATCGTTACCGAACCGATAGTCGCTTCTTTCTCGCCTTCCTTCACTAAACGACTCACACCGATAATATGTGATGCACAGCCCATTCCAACTCCTTTTCCAATCGTACTTGTTATACTGAAAAACTTAAGTACTGTCGGTCCGACAATAGCACCTGTTATCCCTGCAACAACTACAAAACTAGAAGTCATAGATGGAATACCACCAATTTGATCCGCTAATGAAAGGGCAATAGGCATCGTTGCTAACTGTGGTAAAGTAGTTAATATAAGTTCCTTATCTATATTTAAAATTCCGCCAATCACTACATTCATGCTCGTTACAGCCACTATACCTATCACTACTCCGATAAGTATCGATAAAAAATTTTTCATCAGTATCTTTCGCTCTTTAAATAGAGGTATGGCTAATGCTACAATTGCAGGGCTCAATAAGCTTGAAAGAATGTCTCCACCATTTTCCCTATACTCATGATGAGAAATACCAAAAATCAAAAATAAACAAATCATAATTGCCGTAACTGTTAACACCGGTAACGTAAATGCAAACGTAAATTTTTTATATAGATTTGTCGCCAAGAAATAAATTGCTACAGTAATAATAATTAAGACCATTTGAATCGTGCACCTTGTCGATTTTATTTTTTTGATGTTACTAATAATTGACTTATATAACCTGAAACAATTAAAGTTACTATAGTACTTGCAACTACTAAAAGGAATATAATACTCCCCTTACTTAAAAGAAAAGATCCGTATTCCATGAGCCCTGTTGTCGAAGGGATTAAAAATAACGGTAAAAATACGATTAACTTTTCCGCACCTAACTCAAACCACTTTAACGGTAGAACGCGAGTGAAAAGAAACAGGAACAGTATTAACATCCCTATTAAACTTCCCGGTATTGATAGATGGAATATTTCCTGAATCCACATACCCACTAAGCTAAATACATATAGCACGCCTACTTGAAGTAAAAGCGTCACGTACTTCATTTATTTCCCTCATTTCACTATCACACATCCATATTATGAAATCTCATTTAGCGTGTAAGCAAACCGTTTAATTCCAAGTTGAATTTGTTCTATATTCGCTCTACCAAACGTAAATCGTATATATTCATTTTTCGAACCTAAAACACTGCCCGGAACAAATGCGACACCATTCCGTATAGATTCACCTAATAAGTGATATTCATCAAACTTTCCTTTCACTTTACACCATACATGTATTCCACCCTCTGGCACGAAACATTCAACTCGGTCTCCCAATGTTCCTTCAAGCTCTGTAATTAATTCATCTCTTCTTTGCTTTAATTGTCCACGAAGTATCGTAATATGTGTATGAAAATCCTTTGATTCTAAAAATTGATTTGCTACCCACTGCGTAAATACACTATGGCCAAAATCAACTTGTTGCTTTGCATCTGCTAAACGCTCAATTACTCGTATAGGACCAATTATCCATCCAATACGTAATCCTGATGCAACAATTTTTGATAATGAACTTATATAAAGAACATTTCCATTTTGATCCATTGATTTTAATGTCGGATTCACTTCTCCATTAAAAGAAATTAAACTATACGGATCATCTTCTACAATTGGTATACCGAACTCAGAAGACAGTTCTAAAACCTTTTTACGTCTCGCTAATGAAAGTACAGTACCCGTTGGATTCTGATAATCTGGATTCAAAAATACCATCCGAATGCGATGCTTTTTGTGCAAATCGATTAAGTCATCTGGATTCATTCCATGCTCATCAACAGGTAAATGAAATATGTTTAAACCGGCCGATTTAAACATTGGAAGCGAAAAACAATACGAAGGATCTTCAATCGCGATCGCATCGCCAGGTTTTAATAAACATTGAACGATAAGATTAAGCGCCTGTTGTGCTCCAGACGTAATAAGAATAGAGCTTGAATCTGCTTCAATTTGTTTATATTGCTGAACATGTGCTGAAATTGTTTTTCTCAACATCTCATTTCCAAGTGGATGGTCATAACCGAGGTTTTCCATAAATGTTTTCTCCGACAAAATTGTTCGAAATCTATCACTTGGAATTAATTCTGGTGACAGTTCACCACTTGCTAAATTAATTAAATCATCTTTTTGTGTTTCCGTTCGAATTTGTTGAACGAGTGGTACGTTAGGTAAGAATGATCCGTCCTCCACGTACCTACCCCAGTTCGGTATTCGTTTATGTGAGACACCCCATATGTCTGTATTGACCCGTGTTCCGCTTCCCTTTTGCCGTTCTACTACTCCAAGTGATTTTAATTCTTCATACGCAGCTACTATTGTACTCCGGTTCACCTGTAATCCCTTTGCCAATATACGCTCAGAAGGTAACTTACTATCAGAAGGAAATTCACCTGAAGAAATGCCTCTTTCAATATAATCAGCAATTTGTTTATATACAGGTGTCTTATCTGCACGATTTGGTTTCCATTCCATCTAGTTCCCTCCTTTCAAAACGAACTATCCTCATTTTTTACTAACAGTATTCACCGTAAAAATAGTATTAATTAGTCACATTTTCTTATCCGTAAATGGATATATCCAAAATAGTTCTCTTTCTGATTACTCGATAGCTTCTGAAATTCCAACTTCATACTCTCATTTCAGTTCTTTCACAAACTATCAAATCATTACCACATACCATGTTACCCCAACCAGTAGAACAAAAAGAAGAAGAATATAGATTGCAGATAAGTTTTTCACATTTCTTTTTGTAGACTTGCCGTAATTCTCCTCCACGTTTCTTGCAACTAGTACAGTCCCAAATAGCGATACAATTACAATAATAACGACTAGTGAAATTGCAAAACTCATTGTCTTTTCACCTCTCTAAGACCCATCTATTTTAATTAAAGAACTTACATAAAAACCTTCCTCTTTAAAACGCTGATAACATACTACCTTTCTTCTCTTATCATAATAGATGTTTGTAAAAAGCGGACCAACCACTTTCGCGTTTTTTTGCTCATCCACTTTAAAAATAAAAAGCAACTGATCACTTAGGACCAGTTGCTTTTTCGCAAGGTTAATTATATCCATTTTCCACTTGAAATTAACCCGATTTAAAAGTTTGATTTTTTCATAATGAAAAGTATCGTTCACACCATTTACAAAAAAAGAACCTATGAAGGTCCTTTTTCAAATTATACAACACAGCACTATGTTGAGTATCTTAAAGTTTATACTAATGATAAAGTGAAACTTTAATCAGTCTTCACCAATCGGGCTTTTACGGGCAGCAGGCCCCTACCTAACTTCTTTGCTTCCGCTGAAGTAGGGGTCTTATTCACCAATCGGGCTTTTACGGGCAGCAGGCCCCTACCTAACTTCTTTGCTTCCGCTGAATTTTGAGGTAGGGGTCTTACTGCCCGGCAAATAGCGGGATAAATGTTAATAGACTTATTCTTCAATAATGAATTGTGAAATTAGCATTTCTAAATTTTCGACTTTCTTTTTCATTTCATTAGATTTCGTCGTTATTTCTTGGATCAATGTGGCTTGTGCTTGAATTGATTGTACCGTTCGATTCGTTTCTTGTGCGACTTGTGTTGCAGTTTCAGAAACTATTGACAAAGAGGCATTTACTTCTTCTGTCCCAGCAGACATTTCTTCTGTGGCAGCAGACACTTCTTGAATTTGGGTCGTTATTCTATTAATATCTTGCATAATAGATGAAAATGCGAGTTCTGCCTTATGCGCTGCTTCTTTACCACCACTAGCCTGTTGTTGACCTTTTTTCATTACATGAACTGTATCCTCTGTATCTTGATGTATAAAACGTATTAAATTATTTATATCATTTACAGATGTTTTAGATTTCTCAGCTAGACCTCTTACTTCAGCTGCAACTACTGCAAATCCTTTTCCATTTTCTCCAGCACGTGCTGCCTCAATTGCAGCATTTAAAGCAAGTAAATTCGTTTGTTCCGCAATATTAGTAATAACATCTAACGCTTCTTCAATTTGTTGTGTACGCGTAACAAGTCTATCAATGACCTTAGAAGTTTCTTCGACAACTTCATTCACGCTATTCATTTGATGAATAGATTGTTTTATAACTTCACTACCAGAGTTTGCTTGGTCTATTGTTGCAACAGCAACTTCAGCAACCATCGCTGAAGATTCAGCTACTGTTTGAACACCAGTTGCAATTTCTTCCATTGAAGTTGAACTTTCTTGAATACTAGTCACTTGTCCCTCTATTTCTTTATTTATTTCAGAAGTAGTTCGAACAACCTCGTTTGATATATGTGCTGCCGTTTTCGTCTCTTGTAGCATATTTTCAGTTGAAACAATCACTTCTTTCGCCGTAACCTTCACCTGACCGACTAATTGTTGCAAGTTATCTAACATACTATTAA
>NZ_QPEL01000225.1:0-3150 GCF_008368965.1 Bacillus sp. AY2-1
TAAGTAGTCATATGCCAAAGCGTGGGCTCGTTCCATTAAAATTATTTATTGAGCATGTACAGGGAAATTCTAATTATTTATAAGAAAAGGAGGGAATGTATGAGGGGTGAAAAAACTTTATCTTTATTTAGATTATGTTTAAGTCTTCTAGCATGTAGCGCCATTATTACGCAATTCATAATCAGGGCACAAGTGAAACCGTTCAATCCAGTTAACTTTTTTAGTTTCTTTACGATCGAAAGTAACATTTTAGTTGCATGTATTCTCCTTTTAAGCAGTATCGGAACAGCTACATTTGGTCGATCAGAGCAGTTTGGTATACTTCGTGGTGCGGCAACGGTATATATACTTACGACAGGACTAATTTATTTTTTACTATTAAGAGGATTAGAAGAATCACTTCAAACTGCAATACCATGGGTAAATACGGTGCTGCATTATATCATGCCAATTACCATGCTTTTAGATTGGATTTTAAATCCACCAAATAAGAAAATCACCTGGAAAAAAGCTGCAAGTTGGCTCTTATTCCCGTTTTTTTACGTTGTATATAGCTTATTACGTGGTCCAATCGTAAATTGGTATCCATATCCTTTTTTAGATCCGAGAATAGGAGGATATGGTAGAGTCCTTTTTTAGTATAGAGAATAGGAGGATATGGTAGAGTCCTTTTATATAGTATAGGGATAGCTGTTGTAATTGGCGCTATTTGTATATTGGTAAGATTTTTAGGGAATCGAAATTTTAGGAAAGAATTTTAGAAATGCAAGAACCCCCACTGTTTCTGTTTTTAACAGTGGGGGTTCACTTTATCTACTCGTCTTCTGAAACGACAACTTTATAAATTTCTCCGTCTTCGTTTCAAATTCTACATCAACAAAAACACCATATTCTTTTCCATCTTCACGTAACCACAATTTAAATTTTTCAACAGTTATTTGAACTGTTTTGGGTTTTCTACCTATATGTAGATAATCAATAATTTCTGCTTTTGGGTATTGTTCTTTCGTCTTTTCTACGGCAAGTTTACCCCATTTGGCATACGGCGGCTGCGCATGAACAATTGATGAGCCTGTATATATATTTGAACATGTTGTTAGGAACAGAATGACGAGTGCGACACGTTTTAACGATTTTTTCATGATGAACTCCTTTTATCCTTTTTTTATATTGTTTACATATTTTTTCAACGATATTAGTTTGGATTTTTTTGTCTTCTTTACATAAAAGCGAGGCTTTTACAAAACATAACCAAGAAATCATTTCTGTAATTAAGGAGGGAAAAGTATGCGCCAAAAAGCTATTTTTAAAATAGCAGTTTTACTTGCGTTCATAGGACTGTCTTTAATGGTCAGTAGTATACAACTAAAGAATGTAGAAGCTTTTTCTAATCAAGTCATTCAAAGAGGAGCATCTGGCGAAGATGTCATTGAACTGCAATCTCGTTTGAAATATAACGGATTTTATACGGGAAAAGTGGATGGTGTTTTCGGATGGGGTACATATTGGGCACTTCGGAATTTTCAAGAGAAATTCGGATTACCCGTTGATGGTTTAGCTGGAGCTAAAACGAAGCAAATGCTCGTGAAGGCAACGAAGTATGACAAGTCCACTGCCAATAAAGGAAATAGTGGTAGTACTGCACAAAAAAATAAACCATCTCAAAATAAAGGGACAAATGTTCCGAATGGTTATTCGCAAAATGACATTCAACTCATGGCAAACGCAGTATACGGGGAATCACGTGGTGAACCGTATTTAGGACAAGTTGCAGTAGCTGCTGTTATTTTAAATCGTGTTACAAGTGCATCATTTCCAAATACCGTTTCAGGAGTAATATTTGAGCCAAGAGCCTTTACGGCAGTTGCGGATGGGCAAATATATTTAACGCCAAATGAAACAGCGAAAAAAGCTGTATTAGATGCGATTAATGGATGGGATCCAACAGGAAATGCTTTATATTATTTCAATCCAGATACTGCGACTAGTAAATGGATTTGGACTCGTCCACAAATTAAAAAAATCGGTAAACATATTTTCTGTAAATAGAGCGGAGGTGGGACAATGTTACGAGGTATTATCATTGTATTATTAACAGTCGGTGTAGTAGGAACAGGATACTGGGGCTATAAAGAGCACCAAGAGAAAAATGCGGTTTTAATTAGAGCGGAAAATAGCTATCAACGTGCATTCCATGATTTAGCATACGAAGTCGATTTATTACACGATAAAATTGGCACAACACTTGCGATGAATTCACGATCATCTTTATCACCTGCATTAGCGGATGTATGGCGTTTAACATCTGAAGCTCGCTCAGATGTAGGGCAACTTCCTTTAACATTAATGCCATTTAATAAAACGGAAGAATTTTTAGCGAATATCGGTGATTTTAGTTACCGTGCAGCCATTCGTGATTTAGAAAAAGAGCCTTTAAATGAGCAAGAATATAAAACGTTGCAAACTTTATATTCAAATGCAGGAAATATACAAGATGAACTAAGAAAAGTACAACATCTTGTTTTGAAAAATAATTTACGCTGGATGGATGTAGAAATGGCACTTGCATCAAATCGCGATCCAGCAGATAACACAATTATTGATGGATTGAAAACTGTAGAGAAAAACGTAACATCATATTCTTCTACAAACTTCGGACCGACCTTTACAAGTGCGCAAAAAAATAAAAAAGGCGGATTTGAAGCGCAAGGAAAGGCAATTTCTAAAGATGAAGCGGCGAAAATTGCAAAATCGTTTTTGAATTTAAAAGGAAATGAAAAAGTAGATGTTGAGAAAAGCGGAAAAGGTGCGAAAGAATCTTTCTATAGTGTGAAAATTAAAGATGAAGCAACGAACAATGAGTTTTATATGGATATTACGGGAAAAGGCGGATATCCAATTTGGGTTATGAATAACCGCGAAATTAAAGAACAGAAAGTTAGTTTAAACGATGCAGGTAGTAAAGGTTTGAAATTTTTAAAGGACCATAAGTTTAATAATATGGAGCTTTATGATAGCTCTCAATATGATAATGTTGGTGTGTTTACGTATGTAGTAAATGAAAATGGAGTACGAATTTATCCAGAAGCAATCCAAATGAAAATTGCTTTAGATGACGGTTCTATCGTAGGGTTCTCCGCAAAAGAATAT
>NZ_QPEL01000226.1:0-3184 GCF_008368965.1 Bacillus sp. AY2-1
ATACATATTAAAGTTTATTCTTTGCTTTTCTTTTATAAGAAAAAATAATGTATTTTTTCATTTTATTTTATGGAGTATTTTGTTTGCTTAGCTTGATAGTAATGTGTTGTCCCACTTATCATTATGACATTTGCAATGGCTAAAAATGAATATAATAAGATATTCTATGTAGAATAAAAAATCTTAATTAGTTAAATTAGAATTATTTCTATAATTTAGATAGGTGAGATGAATAGGTAGTTTAATTAGTTAACTATTTGAGCTGCCTATTGTTATAAATTTGCGAGTGGCTCCCAAAAAGAAGGGATCGTTGACGTACCACATGATAAAGTGACAAGCTTTAAAATATTTACCTTCGTCTAAATACAAGTTATACACACATATATTGATCGTATAAAGATATATATTACACATAATATTATGTTAAAGGTGGCGAATTGTATCATGAAAGATTTTGTTCTCGAAAAAGAAAACATTATTCGTAAATATGGTGAATGGACCGCTTATGATATTAAATTAACGGATACTCTATATACAAGAGATAGTCGACAACCAAATCCTGCATTAAAAAAAATTGTGACAATGATTCAAGATATCACACAATGTGATTTTAAAAATCTTCGAATCTTAGATTTAGCTTGTTTAGAGGGGCATTACGCTATTGAGTTTGCTATGCAAGGAGCAACTGTTGTAGGGATAGAAGGAAGAGAATCAAACATACAAAAAGCTATATTCGCTAAAGATTTATTAAGGTTGGAAAACTTAATCTTTTATCAAGATGATGTAAGAAATTTAAGTGCTGAAAAATATGGTCAATTTGATATTGTTTTATGCTCTGGTATTTTATATCATTTAGACTGCTCAGATGTATTCCCCTTTTTAGAAAAAGTGTATGAAGTATGCAAAAGGTTTGTAATAATTGATACTCATATCACTTCTACTCCTAATGTATCAGTACTTTATAAAAATTATGAATATAAGGGACACACAATGCTAGAACACTCTGCTAATTCATCAATAGAAGAACGTTTAAAATCAAAATGGGCATCATTAGATAACGTTACTAGTTTTTGGATGACAAAATCCTCTCTATACAATTTTTTAACGCGAACAGGTTTCTCTTCTATAAATGAATCCAGAAGTTTAGTTCAAGAAGATAGGATTACTGTTGTAGCTTTTAAGAAATATCCTATAGAAATTAAAAGCTCTCCTGAAACAGAGAAATACATTGAACCCGATTATTTAGAATGCTAAAAATAACACGTTTAAGTTTAATATTCTAATCACTCTGTATGAGGTAACACTATATGTCATTCAAGCTAAAATCTTAAAGTACCCCCAAATAAAATTATCAATTTTCCAAAAGCTATTTATATATATGCAACTCGTTGTTTCCATTTTGGGGCACTATAAAATTTTAACTAGTGATGGGATAGCACCGCATTGCTATCAACTTAAAGAAATACTTCCGAAAACAAAAAATGAAAAGAATAATAAAAAAGCTTATCATTACGTGTTAAAGGATAAGCTTTTTTATTTTAGTGTAATTACAAGTTTTGAAATTCTTTTACTACTTTCATAATAAACTTAAAGATGCTCTTTTCAACCTTGTAAAATTAACCCTTCATTATTTAAAAGCCGTGATATACCAAATAGCAACAACATTTCCATTTTTATCAAGTACTCTGCCTTCAGCTGCTCCTTCTTCATATGCTGTTACTACACCAGTTTTAGGGTTTACATAAATTTTGTTTTCACTAAATAAGACATATTTGTATTGTTTTCCGCTTGGCGTCATTGACCAAGGTTTCCCCACTTTAATGTGCATAAATTCCCCTTGCACGTCAGATACTTGATAAACCGATTTTGTTGATTCTTGATTGTTTACTGCAGCGTGAGTTTTAGTAGTAGCAAAAGTTCCTAAACCTCCAATTCCAATGGTAGCTGCTAACGCAATTCTAACAAATTTTTTCATGTGATAATGCCTCCTTTTTTAATTCATACTTGTATATTAAACTTTTAGTCTTTCATGTCACTTTCATTTACCTTACAATAACCTTAAATGGATTTTTGAAAATTCTGACTTAAGAGAGGGAGAGTATGAAAAAAAATATATTAATTGTTGATGATGACAAAGATATTATTGATCTTTTAAAGCTTTTTTTAGAAATGGAAAATTTTTTTGTTATAGAGGCTTCAAATGGTGAAGTTGCCTTAAAGTGTCTAGAAGAAAATCATATTGATTTAGCTATTGTTGATATTATGATGCCTAAAATGGATGGTTATCAATTAATTAAAAAGATTCGTGAGACGTTACAATTCCCAATACTTATATTGTCAGCCAAATCTCAAGAAGTAGATAAAATTATAGGTTTAGGAATTGGAGCAGATGACTTCATTACAAAGCCATTTAGTGCTTTAGAAATTATAGCTAGAGTTCAAGCTCACCTTAGAAGGTCCTATGAATTTAATGAAAAGGCTATAGAAGGTAAGGAGAAGCAAATTCATATGGGTGATTTAGTATTAGATCATCATTCTTGTACACTCTATAAATCAAGCGAATCCATTACTCTCAGTGCTACGGAATATAAAATTTTAACACTTTTTATGGAAGAACCAGGGAGAATATTTACTAAAAAACAAATTTTTGAAAGTGTATGGTCGGATTATTACTGTGCAGATGAGAATACGATTATGGTTCATATTAGTAGACTGCGAGAGAAATTAGAGGATTCTTCTAAGAATCCAGTTTATATAAAAACGATCCGGGGACTTGGGTATAGATTTGCTAGGAAGGAAGAACTTTATGAAAAATAAAGTTTTATATATCTTAATTAAAAATTACATTATATTTGCACTAGCAATAGGTTTCACTGTAATAATTTTATTTATATTTTTGATGTATCAAACAGAAAAGCAACTAGGAAAGCTAAATAATTTAAAGGCAAGTGAAGTAGTTCGTGAAAACTTTAAAACTATTAATGCAGAATCAATAGAATCATTTGGTGGTTGGGTAGAAATTCTTAATGAAAATTTACAAGTTATCTATACCAAAGGGGAAAAGAAGGATAAGCTTTTATCATATTCACAAAGAGAATTTACTAATTTATTATTTGATAATGATAAGCTTCCTTATTATTCATCTGTAGCAACATTTGTAACGAAAAAAGGTGAAACATTATAT
>NZ_QPEL01000227.1:0-6000 GCF_008368965.1 Bacillus sp. AY2-1
ATGCGAAATTAGAGTGGAAAGATAATAAGATTAATTTTGTATTTGAGAATTAATTTGTTAAAAGAGCATGACATAAAACTGTCATGCTCTTTTGTTTTTTCTTTTATATAAAATTTAACGATAAAAAAAATCCTTTAAATAATAATTTTTTATTGTAAAACGATAAATTTTGTATTAAAATCAAAATCATAATAAATGAGTGAGGTGCTTTTGTTAAAAGGTAACAACCTTATTTTTAAAATTAGAGGAGGTATAACTATGAACATTAACAATTTGATTGTTAAACATATGGATAACCCCCATGAGTTGGAGAAGATGTATAGAAAAGATCCGAAAGCTTTTAAAAAAGCATTCTCACAAGCATGGGACCAAAACCCTGATTCTCAAATTCTAGGTGCTTGGTATGAAAGGTTGCATTTTAAGGAGAAAGTAAATAAAGAAAAAACATCTTTGTTTCAAAAAGGTTTCTTATTCATGGGCCTTTTAGCTATTCTGGCCGGCATAAGCACTAGAATCATTTTCCACTTTGTTGAGCAGGAAGCAATTGCTCCAATTAATTTGGCTTTTGGTGTAATTCCCTTTATTGCTGCTTATTTTGTTTACAATAATAAGCCGAAAAAAAGTATTATTTATTCCCTTATAGCGTTATTCCTAGTTTCCGGGGTGTATCTTAATACGTTGCCAATAAATTATAAAGACAGTACCATACTTGCGTATTTACATCTTCCTATATTTTTATGGGTCTTAGTAGGGCTTGCATTTACAGGAAATGAATATTCAAAAGGCAGTACAAGATTAGCCTATATTAAATTTAATTTAGAATATTGTCTTCTCTACGGGAGCATGGCAGTGAGCGGAATGATACTAGCAATATTCACCATGCGTTTATTTAGCTTTGTTGACTTAGATATAGGAGAATTCTATTTTAGTAATGTTGTTTTATTTGGAGCAGCGGCTCTCGCTATTGTGACTGCATACTTAGTATCAATGAATCTTAAGCTTGCTAAAAATATTACACCATACATATCTAAAATTTTTAGTCCTCTCGTCCTGATTACCTTGCTTATCTATCTTATAACGGTAATTTTGGTCGGGAAAAATCCATTCTTGGATCGCAATTTCCTAATGGCCTTCAACGGAATACTGCTTGGTGTATTGGCTGTTACTATATTTTCTATCGTTGAGAGTGACTCAGACGAGAAAAAGAGTATTTCAGATTATATAAATTTTGCCTTAATTGTTCTGGCACTTATTATTGATACTGTTGCATTGTCAGCCATCGTATTTAGACTTTCTTCTTACGGGATTACACCTAATAGACTAGCTGTTTTAGGTGTAAACATACTGATCTGGGCAAATCTAATTTGGATTATGTTTTCCTATATGCGTTTCTTGCAAAATAAATCAGGACCAAAAGCTATCCAAGATGCCGTTACGAAGTATTTGCCAATATACGGACTTTGGGCAGCTTTCGTCATATTTACGTTTCCTATCATTTTTAATTAGAAAGGATCTGTTAATGCGGGAGTGGTGAGGGCTAATAATCATTGGGGGATGAACAAAACCCCCAATGATTAAAGTTTCACTTTATTATAATTGGTATTATTACGTTTGTAGTTTCGGTAATTTCATTTGTAATGATAAATAAGAAATAAGTGTTGTATGTAATCTTTCCATAATAAAAAACGTCCCAAAATGGGACGTTTTTTATTATGCGTATTGCCGTTTTTTCTTAATAAGCAACAAAACTTGTGACACACAAGCTAGTACTGGTAACTCAATCAATGGTCCAATAACGAGTGCAAGTGCGATAAGAGGCTCATCTGGAAAAGCGGTCACAGCGATAGCGAGTGCAACAGGTGAGTTTCTTGCTAACGTTGTTAAGCTTAGACTTACTGTATCTTTGTAAGATAAATGCATCATGCGCCCGATAAATTGTCCTAGTAAAAAATTAATGATGAAGAACAATAGAACAGGAACGAGTAATAATAAAACGACATTCATATTTTGCAGTAAATATTTACCTTGTGATGCAAACATCGCTACTATTGCTAAACTTAAAAATACAATTTGAGCAGAGCTGAAAAACGGAATGAGTTTATTCTCGAGAGTTTCAGCTTTTTTCATTTTATTCATAATGAATTTTGTAGCGTGTGCAAGTATAAATGGTAAGACGATTACGATAACAATACTTTCTACTAAAACAAAAACCGCTACAGTTTTCATGACACCAGCAAATAAAAATAAATAAATTGGAAGGAGTAGAACTTGCAAAATTAAATTTACAGGTAAAATTGCAGTAGAAAGTGCTACATTTCCTTTCGCTATTTCAGTAAAGATTAAGTACCAATCTGTGCATGGAGTAACCATTAACATTATAAATCCAACCCAAAGTGCTGGATGATCTGAAAGAAATAGTGCCCCTAACCCCCAAGCGAGTAAAGGTGTCCATAAGAAGTTAATAGTAAGACTTGTTCCAGCAAATTTTAAATTGCGAAATCCGTTTTTTATTTCTTTTAATGGGATGCTGAGGAATAATCCATATAGCATAAAAAATAAGAAGGGAACAATAAACTTGTCTGAATACGTATGTATCATATTAAATTGTCCGAGTACGATGCCGCATGTAACAGCAAAAAGAATAATAAAAGTTTGAATCTTTTCTATAGTGCTCATGAATAAATCCTTTCTATATATGAATTTTCCTCTCTAAGTTTATTATACAAGTAATAAAGATGTATTTGGTGTTCAATTGTATTTTAGTTAATATTTTTAAATTGAGATTTTGTTTTTTATTAAAAGTTACTTTACTAAAGTAAGTTGCTATATTACAATCACTTACATAAGGTAATTAAATAACAAAAAGTTTTGATTGGCTTTACTTAAGGTATCAATTGGAACTTTTTATTAGAATAAGAATTTTTATGATGATGAATAATGAATATGATAAGAAAGTTTAGGTGAAGAAAATGGGATTATTTAGCTCGTTATTTGGTAAAAAAGAAGAAAATAAGAATGTAGAGGGGAATAAAAAAATGTCAAAAGTATTATTTGTAAAAGCAAACGATCGTCCAGCGGAGCAAGCAGTTAGTTCAAAAATGTATGAAACATTTGTAAGTACTTATAAAGAAGCAAATCCAAATACAGAAATTACGGAATTAGATTTATTTGCATTAGATCTTCCTTATTACGGAAATATCGCGATTTCAGGTGGATATAAACGTAGCCAAGGCATGGAGTTAACAGCTGAAGAAGAGAAGGCAGTTGCTACAGTAGATCAATATTTAAATCAGTTTTTAGAAGCTGATAAGGTTGTATTTGCATTCCCATTATGGAACTTTACAGTACCAGCACCATTAATCACATATATTTCATACTTATCTCAAGCTGGAAAAACGTTTAAATATACAGCAAATGGCCCAGAAGGTTTAGTTGGTGGTAAAAAAGTAGTTGTGTTAGGTGCTCGTGGTTCAGATTACTCTTCAGAACAAATGGCTCCTATGGAAATGGCAGTTAATTACGTAACAACTGTACTTGGATTCTGGGGAATTACAAATCCAGAGACAGTTGTAATTGAAGGGCACAATCAATATCCAGATCGTTCACAACAAATTGTTGAAGAAGGTCTAGAAAACGTTAAAAAAGTAGCAGCGAAATTTTAATTCATGATAGTAAATGGAAAAACCAACATGGATGACCATGTTGGTTTTTTAGTCTATTTTTCATGTTAAAAAATGTATATTTATAAAATAAAAGAAAAGTTCGAAAATAGTATTGCAAAATATTATATAGCAAACTATAATGAGTTCAAGAATAGTTGATACTTAAATTAAATATTCAGAAAATTCAATTAGTTAAAATTGGAAAATGAGATAAGGAAATTTGAATGGGGGTTATATTATGGCGAATAAAGTACCGTTTTCGTTCATAGTAGTTATTGGATTAATGTTATTTGCACTATTTTTTGGAGCGGGAAATTTAATTTTCCCAGCGATGCTTGGTCAATCAGCAGGAGAGAATGTATGGATTGCTAACGCTGGATTTTTAGTAACTGGTGTTGGACTACCATTACTAGGTGTACTAGCATTTGGTTTTTCAGGTAAAGATGATTTGCAGTCATTAGCAAGTCGCGCTCACCCAGTGTTCGGGATTGTGTTTACAACAGTTTTATACTTAGCGATCGGTCCGTTATTTGCAATACCGAGAACAGGAAATGTATCTTATGAAATTGGTCTTAAGCCGTTTATGCCAGAGGGAGTAGGTTCTACACCTTTAATTCTTTTCACAATTATATTCTTTAGCATCACTTGTTTTTTTTCGCTAAATCCCGCGAAAATTGTCGATATTGTTGGAAAAATTTTAACGCCAATTAAGTTGACTTTCATCGGTATTTTAGTAATCGTTGCTTTTATACATCCGATTGGAGATATGCAAGCACCAGTGGAAGCTTATACATCACATGCATTCTTTAAAGGATTCCAAGAAGGATACTTAACGATGGATACGCTCGCATCATTCGTATTCGGGATTATTATCATTAATGCAATTAAAGAAAAAGGTGCAAAAACGAAAACACAAATTATGGTCGTTTGTGCAAAAGCGACCATAATTGCAGCATCTATTTTAGCAATTATCTATACAGCTCTTTCTTATATGGGTGCTTCAAGTGTTGCAAAGCTTGGACATTTAGAGAACGGTGGAGAAGTATTAGCGAAAGTTTCTAACTACTATTTTGGATCATACGGCGGAGTATTATTAGGATTAATGATTACAGTAGCGTGTTTAACAACTAGTGTGGGACTTGTATCAGCATGTTCTTCATTCTTCCATAAGTTATTCCCAAATGTTCCTTACAAAGCAATTGCAATCACGCTCTGTGTATTTAGTGCCATTGTTGCAAACGTAGGATTAACACAATTAATCGCAGTTTCTGTTCCAGTATTAACAGCAATTTATCCACTAGCAATCGTATTGATTTTCTTAACATTCTTCCATTCATTATTTAAAGGAAGAGCGGAAGTTTATCAAGTAAGCTTGATCGTAACATTTATCATCAGCTTATTCGATGGATTAAGTGCAGCTGGAGTTAACATTGAAGTAGTAAGCCAAGTGTTCACTAAATTCCTTCCGATGCAGGAAGTAGGACTAGGCTGGATCTTCCCAGCGATTATCGGTGGATTTATCGGATATGGCATTAGCATTTTAAAAGTGAAAAACCAAGTTCAACCAGCAACTAGAGCAGATAAGAAAATAGGTTAAATAAAAAAAGTTATAGACTTGTTTCTATAGCTTTTTTTGTTACTATTAATAATGAGAAAAAATAAAGTAGTAGGGGAAATAAAATGAAAAAAACAATTGATCATATCGGAATCGCAGTTCGTGATATAGATAGTACGATACGTTTTTATGAAAATGTGTTACTAGGAACTTTAATAGATCGTTACGTAAGTGAAGCTCCTGGTGTGGAAAGCGAAGTAGCCATTCTTGAAGTGGATGGAGATAGAATTGAATTACTTGCACCGACGAATAATACGACATCTCCAATTGCCCGTTTTATTAAACAAAAAGGTAAAGGTGTTCATCACGTTGCGTATCGAGTAGATGATTTAGATGTGGCTTTAGAGGAATTGAAAGAACAAGGTATTCGAACGTTAAAGCATACACTTCGAATTAATAAACACGGCAGAAGATTAATCTATCTTAACCCAGCGGATACAGAGGGAACAATCATAGAGTATTGTGATTATCCGGAAGAGAAATAGAAGAGGGATATTTTTTTAAAGGTGTTACGTAATAACGTAATACCTTTTTATTTATGTATTTCACACTTTCTTCACAAATGATTCACGATAACTTTTCTTCTTCAGGAACTTACGTAAATATATTTTATGATATAATAACAATCAACTTTAAAAATGTAAGTAGTATCTATGAAGGTAGTTACTATTATATTGGAAGTTTAGAGGTGAGAGAGAAATAAATAGTTATACTGTATAGAAG
>NZ_QPEL01000228.1:0-12421 GCF_008368965.1 Bacillus sp. AY2-1
TTTTTGTGTTTATTTTTATTTACCGAATGTTATAATTCATAAATTTAATAACGCTAAAGACGAAAAAAGTTTAAAATAATAGCAATGATTTTTGGTTTTCCTGATTTTTCGAATGCCGCTAAAGTAATACTTAAAATAGGACACATTATTTCTATCATAAGTATATATTTTAAAATTACTGCGATAGAAAAAATAAATAGGATAATAGTATAGTTCTTTCTTTCACGTTTATCCTCCTTAGAAATTAAATCGTTATAATAAAAGTTCTATTGATGTGTAGAATACAAGAGTGTACATATTTTGATTTAAAACATACTGAAGTACTATATAAACGATTATAAGTAAATAGATCTCTAGAAATATATATTCTAATTCCCTTTTCTTCTTGCATATAGTTGCAATTCTTCTTTTGAATATAACTAAAACACGAACGTTATTGACTACTAATAAAAAAACATTCGATTATTTATTGACATCGTTTATGAAATATTGTTAATATAGCCATAGAAACAATAATATAAGACCTCATATAATCGCGGGGATATGGCCTGCAAGTCTCTACCTAACGACCGTTATTCGTTAGACTATGAGGGAAAGTCACTCGGTATTTTTCTATTCACAAGGGATACGTATGCCTGAGTAGAGCGCTTTCTCTCATAGTAAAAGAGAAACTGTTCTATTTCAGGCTTTTTTTATTTGAATCGGGGGGATTCTAATATGAAATCACTAGTTGGAGTCATAATGGGAAGTACGTCAGACTGGGAAACAATGAAATATGCTTGTGACATTTTAGATGAATTAAATATACCGTATGAGAAAAAAGTTGTATCCGCTCATCGGACTCCGGATTATATGTTTGAATATGCAGAGACGGCTCGTGAACGTGGATTGAAAGTTATTATTGCTGGAGCTGGTGGAGCAGCACATTTACCAGGAATGGTTGCAGCGAAGACAAATCTTCCTGTAATCGGAGTTCCAGTTCAATCAAAAGCATTAAACGGCCTAGATTCATTATTATCCATCGTCCAAATGCCAGGAGGCGTTCCAGTTGCAACTGTTGCAATTGGTAAAGCCGGTTCAACGAATGCTGGATTACTTGCTGCACAAATACTTGGATCATTCCATGATGATATACATGATGCATTAGAATTGAGACGAGAAGCGATTGAAAAAGATGTGCGTGAAGGTAGTGAGCTAGTATGACGAGAATCATTTTACCTGGAAAAACGATCGGCATTATTGGAGGCGGCCAGCTAGGAAGAATGATGGCATTGGCAGCCAAGGAGATGGGATATAAAATTGCTGTTTTAGATCCTATAAAGCAATCACCATGTGCACAAGTTGCTGATATTGAAATTGTTGCACCGTATGACGATTTAAAGGCAATTCAGTATTTAGCAGAGATAAGTGATGTTGTCACATATGAATTTGAGAATATTGATTATAGATGTTTACAATGGCTTGAAAAACATGCTTACTTGCCACAAGGTAGTCAGTTGTTAAATAAAACGCAAAATCGTTTTACAGAAAAGAATGCAATTGAGAAGGCTGGGTTACCAGTAGCAACGTATAGATTAGTTCAAAATCAAGATCAGCTTACAGAAGCAATTACTGAGTTATCATTCCCTTCCGTCTTAAAAACGACGACAGGTGGATATGATGGGAAAGGGCAAGTTGTTTTAAGAAGTGAGGCTGATGTTGAGACAGCAAGAAATCTTGTGGATAAAGCAGAGTGTATTTTAGAGAAATGGGTGCCTTTTGAAAAAGAAGTATCCGTTATTGTGATTCGTAGTGTAAGTGGTGAAACGAAAGTATTTCCGGTAGCGGAAAATATCCATGTAAATAACATTTTGCATGAATCTATCGTTCCAGCTCGCATTACAGAAGAGCTTTCTCAAAAAGCAATTGCGTATGCAAAGGTACTTGCGGATGAATTAGAACTTGTGGGAACACTAGCGGTAGAGATGTTTGCTACAGATAATGGTGAGATTTACATTAATGAATTAGCACCAAGACCTCACAATTCAGGACACTATACACAGGATGCATGTGAAACGAGCCAATTTGGTCAACATATTCGAGCAATCTGCAATTTACCTCTAGGAGAAACAAATTTGTTAAAACCAGTTGTCATGGTAAACATTTTAGGCGAACATATAGAAGGGGTCCTAAGACAAGTGAATAGATTAACCGGGTGCTATTTACACTTATATGGAAAAGAAGAAGCAAAAGCAAAGCGGAAAATGGGGCATGTTAATATTTTAAATGATAATATTGAAGTTGCTCTAGAAAAAGCGAAGAGTTTGCATATTTGGGACCATCAAGAACAACTGTTGGAGGGAAAAAGATGATTAGTCGTTATACACGCCCTGAAATGGGTGCGATTTGGACGGAAGAGAACAAATTTAAAGCGTGGTTAGAAGTTGAGATTTTAGCTTGTGAAGCATGGGCTGAGCTTGGCGATATTCCAAAAGAAGATGTTAAAAAAATTCGTGAACATGCATCATTTGATATTGATCGTATTTATGAAATTGAAAAAGAAACACGTCATGATGTAGTTGCATTCACTCGTGCTGTATCAGAAACGCCAGCACTAGGCGAAGAACGTAAATGGGTTCATTACGGTTTAACATCTACAGACGTAGTAGATACAGCATTATCTTACATCTTAAAACAAGCGAATGAAATCATATTAAAAGACTTAGAGAACTTTGTAAGCATTTTAGCTAACAAAGCGAAAGAGCATAAATACACAATCATGATGGGAAGAACACACGGTGTTCATGCAGAACCAACAACATTTGGTTTAAAACTTGGTCTTTGGTATGAAGAAATGAAACGTAACGTAGAGCGTTTCAAGCAAGCAGCTGATACAGTTCGCGTTGGTAAATTATCTGGTGCGGTTGGTACATATGCAAATATCGATCCATTCGTAGAAAAGTATGTTTGTGAAAACTTAGGATTAGAAGCAGCACCAATTTCAACACAAACATTGCAACGTGATCGCCATGCTCATTACATGTCAACACTTGCACTAATCGCAACATCTATCGAAAAGATGGCAGTTGAGATTCGTGGTTTACAAAAGAGTGAAACACGTGAAGTTGAAGAAGCTTTCGCAAAAGGTCAAAAAGGTTCTTCTGCAATGCCGCATAAGCGTAATCCAATTGGATCTGAAAATATGACTGGTTTAGCTCGTGTTATCCGCGGTTATATGATGACAGCTTATGAGAATGTTCCATTATGGCATGAGCGTGATATTTCTCACTCTTCAGCAGAACGCGTAATTTTACCAGATGCTACAATCGCGTTAAATTACATGTTAAATCGCTTTGGTAATATCGTTAAAAACTTAACTGTATACCCAGAGAATATGAAACGCAATATGACAAGAACATACGGCTTAATTTATTCTCAGCGCGTAATGCTTACACTAATCGACAAAGGTATGGTACGTGAAGAAGCTTATGATATCGTACAGCCTAAAGCGATGGAAGCTTGGGAAACACAAGTACAATTTAAAGAGCTTGTAGAAGCTGATGAGCGTATTACAAGCAAGTTAACACAAGAAGAAATTAATGAATGCTTCAACTATGAGCATCACATGCAACACGTTGATACAATCTTTGAACGCCTTGGATTAAACGAAGCGTAAAATTTCATATGGCACAGAATAGAGTCATTCTGTGCCATTATTTATAAAAACATTATTCACATTTTTCAAACTACAGGGGGCTTGCGAAATGCAAAAGCTAGAATTGCTGTATGAAGGTAAGGCAAAAAGAATTTATCGTACAGAATCAGCAGATATGGTTTGGGTAGAGTACAAAGATAGTGCGACTGCTTTCAATGGGGAGAAAAAAGAGACGATTACAGGAAAAGGTCGTTTGAACAATGAAATTACAACTTTATTGTTCAGAAAGTTACAAGAAGTGGGAATTAAAACACATTTTGTTGAGAAGTTATCTGAAACAGAACAACTTGTTAAAAAAGTGAGTATTATTCCTTTAGAAGTTGTCACAAGAAATGTAATTGCAGGAAGTCTTTCAAAACGATTAGGAATGGAAGAGGGAACTGTACTTGCAGAACCAATCGTAGAATTTTACTTCAAAGATGATGATTTAAGAGATCCGCTTGTAACGGAAGATCATATTCGTGTATTAAACGTTGCATCGCCAGAGCAAGTAAGTGTATTACGAGATATGGCTCTACAAATCAATCAAGTGTTGATTGATCATTTCGCAAGCTGTCGTGTAAGATTAGTAGATTTCAAATTAGAGTTTGGTGTAACGGAAGAAGGAGAAATCATTTTAGCGGATGAAATTTCACCAGATACTTGCCGTTTATGGGATGAAACGAGCAATGAAAAGTTTGATAAAGACGTATTCCGTCGTGATCTTGGAAATTTAACAGAAGCTTATGAAGAGATTTTAAAACGTTTAGGGGGAATTTCACATGTATAAAGTTAAGGTATATGTAACATTAAGAGAAAGCGTATTAGATCCACAAGGAACAGCAGTAAAAGGAGCACTTCATAGTCTTTCATTTACAGAAGTACAAGACGTTCGAATCGGAAAGTACATGGAACTAACAATTGATAAATCTGTATCTGATTTAGATAGCAAGGTAAAAGAAATGTGTGAAAAACTATTAGCGAACGTTGTAATGGAAGACTTCCGTTATGAAGTTGAGGAGGTTGTCGCACAGTGAAATTTGCCGTAATAGTATTTCCGGGTTCGAACTGTGATGTCGATATGTTCCATGCAATTAAAGATGAGCTTGGCGAAGAAGTAGATTACGTTTGGCACGATACAGAGAATTTAGATGAATATGATGCCATTCTACTACCAGGTGGATTTTCTTATGGTGACTACTTACGCTGCGGTGCTATTTCTCGCTTTGCTAATGCAATGAAAGCAGTGCAAAAAGCTGCTGAGCAAGGAAAGCCGATTTTAGGTGTATGTAATGGATTCCAGATTCTTGTTGAATCAGGATTACTACCAGGAGCGTTAATGAGAAACGAAAACTTAAAATTTATGTGTCGCACTGTTCAGTTGCGTGTTGAAAATAATGAAACGATGTTTACATCACAATATGAAAAAAATGAAATAATCAATATTCCAATCGCTCATGGTGAGGGGAATTACTATTGTGACGAAGAGACTCTTAAACAATTAGAAGAGAATAATCAAATCGCATTCCGTTACGTAGAAAATCCTAACGGTAGCGTTTCAGATATTGCTGGTATTGTAAACGAAAAAGGAAATGTACTTGGTATGATGCCACATCCAGAGCGTGCTGTAGATGAATTACTTGGCGGTGCTGAAGGGTTAAAAGTCTTTCAATCTATCTTAAAACAGTGGAGGGAAACATATGTCGTTAATGCTTGAACCAAATCCAACACAAATTAAAGAAGAGCGTATATATGCGGAAATGGGGCTAACAGACGAAGAGTTTGCCATGGTTGAAAGGATTTTAGGTCGTCTGCCAAATTATACAGAAACAGGATTATTCTCTGTAATGTGGTCTGAACATTGTAGTTATAAAAATTCAAAACCAGTTCTTCGTAAGTTTCCAACGACAGGTGAGCGTGTTCTGCAAGGACCTGGAGAAGGTGCTGGGATTGTAGATATAGGTGATAATCAAGCAGTTGTATTTAAAATGGAAAGTCATAACCATCCTTCAGCTATTGAACCATATCAAGGAGCTGCAACAGGTGTTGGTGGTATTATTCGTGACGTATTCTCTATGGGAGCACGTCCGGTAGCTCTATTAAACTCACTTCGTTTCGGTGAATTACAGTCACCACGTGTGAAATATTTATTCGAAGAAGTAGTAGCAGGAATTGCAGGATACGGTAACTGCATCGGTATTCCGACTGTTGGCGGCGAGGTACAATTTGATCCATGTTATGAAGGAAATCCACTTGTAAATGCAATGTGCGTAGGTTTGATTAATCATGAAGACATTAAAAAAGGGCAAGCGCACGGTGCTGGTAACACAGTAATGTACGTAGGGGCATCGACTGGTCGTGACGGTATTCACGGTGCAACATTCGCGTCGGAAGAACTATCTGAAAGTTCAGAAGCGAAACGTCCAGCGGTTCAAGTAGGGGATCCATTTATGGAGAAACTTCTTATTGAAGCGTGTTTAGAATTAATTCAATCTGATGCACTTGTTGGAATTCAAGATATGGGTGCGGCTGGTTTAACATCATCTTCTGCAGAAATGGCAAGTAAAGCAGGAATGGGTATTGAAATGTACTTAGATGATGTACCACAGCGTGAAACAGGAATGACACCATATGAAATGATGCTATCTGAATCACAAGAGCGTATGTTAATTGTTGTGAAAAAAGGTAGAGAACAAGAAATAGTAGATTTATTTGAGAAGTATGGTCTTGCAGCAGTTACGATGGGGAAAGTAACAGAAGATAAAATGCTTCGTTTATTCCATAAAGGTGAAAAGGTAGCTGAAGTTCCAGCAGATGCTTTAGCAGAAGAAGCACCAATTTATCATAAGCCATCAAAAGAAGCAGCATACTTTGCTGAATTCCAAGCAATGAAAATGGAAACGCCAAAAGTAGAAAATTATAAAGAAGCGTTATTCGCTCTATTACAGCAACCAACAATTGCAAGTAAAGAGTGGGTATACGATCAATACGATTACCAAGTTCGCACAAGTACAGTTGTGACACCAGGTTCAGATGCTGCAGTTGTACGTGTACGCGGTACAGAAAAAGGATTAGCAATGACGACAGATTGTAACTCTCGCTACATTTATCTAGATCCAGAAATGGGCGGTAAAATTGCAGTAGCAGAGGCAGCGCGAAATATCGTATGTTCTGGCGGGGAGCCACTTGCAATTACAGATTGCTTAAACTTCGGTAACCCAGAAAAACCAGAGATTTTCTGGCAGATTGAGAAATCAGTAGACGGTATGAGTGAAGCTTGTCGCACATTACAAACACCAGTTATCGGCGGAAACGTATCGATGTATAACGAGCGTAGTGGCGAAGCTGTATATCCAACACCAACTGTTGGGATGGTCGGACTTGTACATGACTTAAAACATGTAACAACACAAGAGTTTAAGCAAGCTGGCGATTTAGTTTATGTAATCGGTGAGACGAAAGCTGAGTTTGGCGGAAGTGAATTACAGAAAATGATTCACGGTAAAATCTTCGGGCAATCACCAAGTATCGATTTAGATGTAGAATTAAAACGCCAAAAACAAGTATTAGAAGCAATTCAAGCTGGTCTTGTTCAATCTGCACATGATGTTGCTGAGGGTGGTTTAGCAGTTGCGATTTCAGAAAGTGCAATTGGTGCTAAAGGCTTAGGTGCTACTGTGAAATTAGATGGAGAAGCAACAGCAGCATTATTCGCTGAATCACAGTCTCGCTTCGTGATTACTGTAAAACGTGAAAATAAAGAGGCGTTTGAGAAAGCGGTAGAAGCAATCCAAGTTGGAGAAGTAACAAGTACAAATGAAGTAACAATTCATAATGAAGAAAATGAAGTATTACTTACAGCAAATGTAGATGAAATGAGAAAGGCTTGGAAAGGGGCAATCCCATGCTTGCTGAAATAAAGGGGTTAAACGAAGAATGTGGCGTTTTCGGAATTTGGGGGCATGAAAATGCAGCACAAGTTTCATACTACGGATTGCACAGTTTACAGCACCGTGGACAAGAAGGCGCAGGCATTGTCGTAAATAATGGTGAGAAAATTGTCGGTCACAAGGGGTTAGGTTTAATATCAGAAGTGTTTTCAAGAGGCGAGCTAGAAGGATTAAATGGAAAATCAGCAATCGGACATGTACGATATGCAACAGCTGGTGGAAGTGAAGTTGCTAACGTTCAACCATTGTTGTTCCGTTTTTCTGATCATAGTATGGCGCTAGCTCATAACGGGAATTTAATTAATGCAAAAATGCTTCGCCGTGAATTAGAGGCAGAGGGAAGTATTTTTCAAACAAGTTCAGACACAGAAGTACTTTTACATCTTATTAAACGTAGTACGAAAGACTCTTTAATTGAAAGTGTAAAAGAGGCTCTGAATAAAGTGAAAGGTGCGTTTGCGTATCTTTTACTAACTGGAAATGAAATGATCGTTGCGTTAGATCCAAATGGATTCCGTCCGCTTTCAATTGGAAAGATGGGGGATGCTTACGTTGTAGCATCTGAAACATGTGCTTTTGATGTAGTAGGTGCAACATACATTCGCGATGTAGAACCTGGTGAATTACTTATCATTAATGATGAAGGAATTCACGTAGATCGTTTTACAAACGATGTAGAACATGCGATTTGTAGTATGGAATACATTTACTTTGCACGACCAGATTCTAATATTGCTGGTGTTAACGTTCATGCAGCGCGTAAAAATATGGGAAAACGTTTAGCAGCGGAAGCTCCTATTGAAGCGGATGTTGTTACTGGTGTACCAGACTCTAGTATTTCAGCAGCGATTGGCTATGCGGAGGCAACAGGCATTCCGTATGAATTAGGATTAATTAAAAATCGTTACGTTGGACGTACTTTTATTCAGCCTTCTCAAGAACTGCGTGAGCAAGGGGTTAAGATGAAGCTTTCAGCAGTAAGAGGTGTAGTGGAAGGGAAACGAGTTGTTATGATTGACGATTCTATCGTAAGAGGAACGACAAGTAAACGAATTGTTCGTATGCTTCGTGAAGCTGGAGCGACAGAAGTTCACGTAAGAATCGCTTCACCACCTCTTAAGTATCCATGTTTTTATGGCATTGATATTCAAACGAGAAAAGAATTAATTGCAGCAAATAATACAGTAGAAGAAATCCGTGAAATGATCGGAGCAGATTCTTTAACATTTTTAAGCGAAGATGGATTAGTAGATGCAATTGGGCGTCCATATGAAGGGAAATATGGCGGTCTATGTATGGCTTATTTTAATGGGGACTATCCAACAGCTCTTTATGATTATGAGCAAGAGCTTTTAGAAAGTATGAAATAAGAAAAGTGAAAAAAGCTTCTACTTCTTTTGATGTAGAAGCTAGCTCCTTTCTTAAAATAGCCCGCCCTGGATGGGGAGAAATTAAAAGACGAGGTGTAAATAACGATGGCGAATGCATATAAGCAAGCAGGAGTAGATATTGAAGCTGGATATGAAGCGGTATCTCGCATGAAAAAACACGTACAAACAACTATGAGAAAAGAAGTACTAGGCGGTTTAGGCGGTTTTGGAGGTATGTTTGATCTATCAAAATTTGCATTAGAAGAACCTGTATTAGTATCTGGAACAGATGGCGTGGGAACGAAATTGATGCTCGCTTTTATGGCAGATAAACATGACACAATTGGTATTGATGCAGTAGCAATGTGTGTAAATGATATTGTTGTCCAAGGAGCAGAGCCGCTTCTCTTCCTTGATTATATTGCTTGTGGTAAAGCTGAACCTAGTAAAATTGAAAACATCGTCAAAGGTATATCAGAGGGCTGTCGCCAAGCTGGTTGTGCATTAATCGGTGGAGAAACAGCTGAAATGCCAGGAATGTATTCTACGGAAGAATATGATTTAGCTGGTTTTACAGTTGGGATTGTTGATAAGAAGAAAATTATAACAGGTGAAAAAATTGAAGCTGGTCACGTGTTAATTGGCTTAGCATCTAGCGGTATTCATAGCAATGGTTACTCTTTAGTACGAAAAGTGTTACTAGAAGATGGAGAACTATCTTTAGAGCGTATTTATGGTCGCTTAGAGCTACCTCTTGGTGAAGAATTATTAAAACCAACGAAAATTTATGTCAAACCTATTTTAGAACTATTGAAGAAACATGAAGTATACGGTATGGCGCATATTACAGGTGGCGGATTTATTGAAAATATTCCACGCATGTTGCCAGAAGGAATCGGTGCTGAGATTGAACTAGGATCTTGGAAAATTCAGCCGATCTTTAGTTTACTTCAAGAAGTTGGAAACCTGGAAGAGAAAGACATGTTCAATATTTTTAACATGGGTATTGGTATGGTAGTGGCAGTAAAGGAAGAAGATGCAAAAGATGTTGTTCGTCTTCTTGAAGAACAAGGAGAAACGGCTCGTATTATTGGACGTACTATACAAGGAGCTGGTGTTACTTTTAATGGGGGCACAGCACTATGAGTAGATTAGCGGTTTTTGCTTCTGGAAGCGGATCTAACTTTCAATCTCTCGTTAATGCGGTAGAAGAAAAAAGATTGGATGCAGAAATTAGTTTATTAGTATGTGATAAACCAGAAGCACGCGCTGTTGGTCGGGCACATTATCATCATATTCCGTGTTTTGCTTTTTCAGCGAAAGCATATGAGTCAAAAGAAGCGTTTGAAAAAGAGATATTAAAGAAGCTAGAAGAATATGAAATTGACTATGTTATTTTAGCTGGATATATGCGTTTAATTGGGCCGACGTTACTAGAAGCATACGGCGGGAAGATTATTAATATTCATCCATCATTACTACCGAGCTTTCCGGGTAAAGATGCTGTCGGTCAAGCATTAGAAGCAGGTGTGAAAGTAACTGGAGTAACGATTCATTATGTAGATGCAGGTATGGATACAGGGCCAATTATTGCGCAAGAAGCAGTAGTTGTTTCTGAAGGGGATACGAGAGAAAGCTTACAAAATAAAATTCAACAAGTTGAGCATAAATTATACGTAAATACAGTGAATCAAATTGTTCAGTCTGTGAAAGAATCAACTGTTAACTAACATACAACCAGGGGTGAAAGATAAATGAAAAAGCGTGCATTAGTAAGTGTTTCAGATAAAACAGGAGTAGTAGAATTTGTTAAAGGGTTACTAGAACAAGGGATTGAAGTTATTTCAACAGGTGGTACGAAAAAGTTACTAGAAGCAAACGGCTTACAAGTAATTGGTATTTCTGAAGTAACTGGTTTCCCTGAAATTATGGATGGCCGTGTGAAAACATTACATCCAAATATTCATGGTGGTCTATTAGCAGTTCGTGATAATGAAACACACGTAACACAAATGAATGAATTAGGTATTCAGCCAATTGACTTTGTTGTTGTTAACTTATACCCATTTAAAGAAACAATCGCTAAGCCTGATGTAACATTTGCTGATGCAATTGAAAATATTGATATCGGTGGCCCGACAATGATTCGCTCTGCTGCGAAAAATCATCAATTCGTATCTGTAATTGTAGATCCAGTAGATTATGATGTTGTATTAGCAGAACTAAAAGAGAACGGCGAAGTAATGGATGAAACGAAACGTAAACTAGCAGCGAAAGTATTCCGTCATACAGCAGCATATGATGCGCTAATTTCTAACTATTTAACAGAGCAAATGGGTGAAGAAAGTCCAGAAACATTAACTGTGACATTCGAGAAAAAGCAAGACTTACGTTATGGCGAGAACCCACATCAAAAGGCAACTTTCTATAAAGCGCCATTCGCAGCAACTTCTTCTGTTGCATACGCAGAACAATTACACGGTAAAGAATTATCGTATAACAATATTAATGATGCAGACGCAGCGCTCAGCATCGTAAAAGAATTTACAGAACCAGCAGTAGTAGCAGTAAAACATATGAATCCATGTGGTGTTGGAGTAGGAACTGATATTCACGAAGCATATACTCGTGCTTATGAAGCAGATCCAGTATCAATCTTCGGCGGTATTATTGCAGCAAATCGTGAAATTGATAAAGCTACAGCAGAAAAGTTACACGAAATTTTCTTAGAAATCATTATTGCACCTTCTTTCTCAAAAGAAGCTTTAGAAGTATTGCAAAGTAAGAAAAACTTACGTCTACTAACTGTAAATATTGAAAAAGCGACAAGTGCAAGCAAAAAACTAACTTCTGTACAAGGTGGGCTTCTCGTTCAAGAGGAAGATACGTTATCATTAGATGAAAGTACAATTTCAATTCCAACGAAACGTGAACCTTCAGAGCAAGAATGGAAAGATTTAAAACTAGCTTGGAAAGTTGTAAAGCATGTGAAATCAAATGCAATTGTTTTAGCGAAAGATGATATGACAATTGGTGTCGGTGCAGGACAGATGAACCGTGTAGGTTCTGCAAAAATCGCAATTACACAAGCTGGTGAAAAAGCACAAGGTAGCGCACTTGCATCTGATGCTTTCTTCCCAATGCCAGATACATTAGAAGAAGCAGCAAAAGCAGGAATTACAGCAATCATTCAACCGGGCGGATCAATCCGTGATGAAGATTCTATTAAAGTGGCGGATACGTATGGGATAGCTATGGGTTCTCTTGATCCTCTTTTTAAACTTCTATTGATATGGATGTTTAAAAGGTCCGGTCGAGATAACCTTCGCAAGTCGTCGTTGCAATGCCAGTGCGGTACTCATGTAGGAAAGCTACACTCCGTGTCCTCCTGGCAAATGCGCCTAGACCAGCTCGGTTCTCTTGATCCT
>NZ_QPEL01000229.1:0-3927 GCF_008368965.1 Bacillus sp. AY2-1
AATAGCTACTACTTCTAACTGAGGAATGATAACGATGTATTGTCCGCCATATCCCATAGCGAAATATATACAATACGGTATGTGAAATCTTTCGTTATGTAATACCCACCAGTGATATCCATATGCGCCGACATGTTCATATGTTTCAAATTGCGCCCTGCTTGACTCTTCTAACCATTGTGCTGATACAATTTCTTTCCCATTCCAATATCCATTTTGTAAACATAATTTTCCTAATTTTAATAAATCTTTAGATTTCATTTTCATACCGAAGCCGCCAACATATATACCCTGCGGATCTTGTTGCCATTCGTATTCGTTAATTTCTAATGGATCAAATAAATATTTCTTTGCAAACCGCTCTGTCGACATTCCAGTAGCTTCTTGAATAATATAGCTCAGTAAATGAGAAGAACCTGAATTATAATTCATTTTTGTAGCAGGTTTTTCAATTATTGGCTTTTCTAATATGTACTGTACCCAGTTCTCTGATTCTACAAAGTCATTTGGGAATACTACTCCATTCCCAAACTCTTTCCAATCCTCACCAGTAGTCATTGTTAATAAGTGATAAAGCGTCAAATCATGTTTTTCCCCAGGTACATTTTCAATCCACTCTGTAATCGGTGTATGTATATCATTTATATAGCCCTTATCAATTGCAATACCAATTAATAAAGATACGATACTTTTTGTAATCGAATTTATTTTATATAAGTTATTTGCACATTCAGGTGTTTTATAATACTCAGTTGTTAATTCCCCTTTTTGATAAACAAGAAATGTATTCACTTTTTTCTTTTCGAATTTATTTTCTAGTTGCTTGAAATCCAAAAACTTTACCTCCATTTAAATAGTTACTCCATTTATTATATCTTGTTACTTCATTTTAAACATAATTGTGCTCAAATAAAAATAAACCTGTCAGCCATAATGAACTGACAGGTTTATTTTTATAATTTCGTACGAACATTCCAAAGCTCTGGGAAGAATCTTTGATCAAGTACTCGTTTTAAATAAGAAACACCGGAGGATCCACCTGTTCCCATTTTATGTCCAATAATTCTTTCTACTGTTTTCATATGACGGAAACGCCATTGTTGTAGCCAGTCTTCAATATCAATCAATTTTTCAGCAAGCTGATATAAATTCCAATATTTTTTCACATCCACATACACTTCTAACCACGCCGCTTCTACTGTTGCATCTTCTTCATAAGGCTGCGTAATATCACGGTTTAACACATCTTTATGAATAGGGAATCCTTCTTTTACTAATGCTTGAATCGCGACATCATATAGACTTGGTGCATGTAGCGCTTTATGAAGTCGTGCATGTAATTCTGGATCCTTTTCATAAATTTTTAATGCGTGCGGCGTTTTATAGCCAAGTGCATACTCAATCATACGATATTGATACGATTGAAAACCTGAAGCTTGACCGAGTGAATCACGAAACTCAATATATTCTGATGGTGTTAATGTCGCAAGAATATCCCAAGATTGAATAATTTGAGACTGAATTTTCGATACACGTGCTAACATTTTAAAAGCTGGTTGTAATTTATCTTGTTTAATAGATTCAATCGCCGCATTTAGCTCATGTAAAATGAGCTTCATCCAAAGCTCACTTGCTTGGTGGATAACGATAAATAACATTTCATCATGATGGTCCGATAATCTTTTTTGAGAAGATAGTAAACTATCTAATTGTAAATACTCCCCATACGTCATATTCTCTTTAAAATCCGTATGAATCCCTTTTTCCATAATTACTTTTTCATTTTCTTTCATATTAGCCAAACGCCCCTTTTATATAATTCTACTTATATTGGTCTAATAACGGCTCGAACTGGACTTCCATCTGCATCAGTTAATGCAAGTGGTAATGCAATAAGTTCATAATCACCGTCTGCTACATGATCTAATACGACATTTTCTAAAATATGAATTCCATGTTTAAATAATTGATGATGCGCTGCTAATTCTTTATCATCTAACGGATCAACTGATGGTACATCTACTCCGATTAAACGAATACCTTTCTCTGATAGAAAAGGTGCTATGTCTGCACGTAAATGAGGGATCACATCTGGAAATTCTTCATTTTTTCCATGTGAAGATGTACGTAATAATAATCGTTCTACACCTTCTAAATGAAAGTTTTCTAATTCCTTTTTCCCGATGCTTTCAAGATTAGAAACGTCAATAATCCGTGCTGGGCCAACATAAACTTGAACATCTAAATCCAATACTTTCTTTCCATCATTATCAAAATGAAATGGTGCATCAATATGAGTGCCTGTATGAATACTCATCGTTAACTTTCCGACATTTACCGAGCCACTTTCTTCTTTTGACCATGAAACTTCATACGAGAACGGTGTGTCTCCTGGCCACGTTGCAATATTATTATTTAGCGGTTGTGAAATATCAATCCACTCTGATGTTTTCATACTTATGCCACAACCTCTCGCTTATTTTCAAACTGCTTATACTTTTCTTCTTTCATAATTCCCTTTAATATTTGTACAGATTTCCACACTTCTTCGTATGTGTTATATAAAGCGACCGGCGCAAGTCTCACTCCATTTGGCGCTCTAAAATCTGGAATTACTCCATTTGCCTTTAGCGCTTTACATATACGTGCTGCTTCTGCATGCTCTAAATAAATGTGCCCGCCTCGACTTTCATCCTCTAACGGATTTCCAATTGTAAATCCGAAATCTTTTAATTCATGATCAATTAAATTCAGCATGTATCTCGTAATATGTAAAGACTTCTCACGTAAACGTTCAATACCAGCATCTTTGAAAATTTCAAGAGAACCAATTAATGGTGCTATACTTAATACGTGAGGTGTACCAATTTGATAAGCACCTGCATGATCAGCGGCTGTTAATGTATGCTCCATATCAAACTGCTTATCTTTTTTAGAACTAAACCATCCAGACAACCCTGGCAGTCTATTAAAATGTTTATTATTTACATAAAGTCCTGCAACACCACCCGGTCCTGCATTTAAATATTTATAATTGCACCAAACAGCAAAATCAACATCCCAATCTTTGAAATGATGCGGAATAGATCCTATTGAATGACATAAATCAAATCCGATATGAATGTCTCGTTTATGTGCTTCCGTTGTTAAACGTTTCATATCAAGAATTTGACCACTTCTATATAAAACAGAAGGTAATAAAATTAAAGCGATATCATCTTCCATCGCATGAATAATATCTTCTTCAGAAAGTGTTCTACCATCTCGGCTTTTCACTCTTACTAGATGCTCATCTGGGTCTAATCCTTTTAAACGTATTTGACTTTGAAGTGCATAAATATCTGACGGGAAAGTTAATTCATCCGCAAGTATTTTTGTACGTATTCCTTTCGGTTCATAAAACGTCGCAATAACTTGGTGTATATTTGTAGTCGTAGAACCGGTTACAATAGTTTCCTCCGGTAAAGCTCCAATAAGAGGGGCTGTAAGTTTACCTAATTTCTCTGAAAGGAAGAACCACGGGTGCTCACCTTCAGTCCAGCCGTCAATTCCATATTCTTTCCACGAATCTAGCAACGTAAGTAATGATTTCTCTGCTCTTTTTGAAAGTAGCCCTAATGAGTTTCCATCTAAATATATAGTACCTTCTTTTTTATAGAATTCAGTTTGAAAATCTTTCAGTTCATCATGTTTATCACATTCAAGCGCATACTCATAAGTTGGTTGAAATGGTTCTTTATACATGGTGTCACCTTCTCTTAATTTTCTTTTTATTCTAACTAATTGAAATATAGCACCTTAATTGATATAACGTCAATGATATTATGTCAGTTGACTTTATATATGAACTTCTTTTACAATACAGTTATATTTTCAGACATTTCAGTATAAAGAGGTGATTCTTTGAAAAACTCTACTCTTTCATCA
>NZ_QPEL01000023.1:0-52926 GCF_008368965.1 Bacillus sp. AY2-1
CTGATTATCAGCCCTCACCAATCGGGCTTTTACGGGCAACAGGGACCCCGGCCTAACTTCTTTGCTTCCGCTGAATTTTGAGATGGGGGTCTTACTGTCCGCAAATAGCGGGATAAATGTATAATAAAAAGCCTGTTTTCACAGGCTTATGTTTTCGTCTATTAGTAACTCCATTACAACACCTACAACTGGACCTTCATCATCAATATCACCATTTAAGCGGAAACCAAATGATTCATATAGTCCCATTGCAAGTTTGTTGTCTGGATGTAAACTTAAGTAAATTATTTTACATTCGAATTTTTCTTGTAAGAATTGAATGAGTAAGCGAAGGAAACGTTTTGCGTATCCTTTTCCTTGATATTGTTGGTCAATCATAAAGCGATCGAGCCATACGCTTTTATGTTTTTCTGAATACCATCCATACATTGCGTATCCTACAAGTGTTTCTCCATCATATAAACCTACTGACGTTCCCTTTCCTTCATATAATGATTCTGCTAAAGAAAACGCGTTACTTTCAATAAATTGTTGCTGATCTTTTGTGACGTTTAAAGCAACTACTGAACGCCAATTTTTTGCTGTTACTTCACAAATGTGAAGATTCATAATTCCAACTCACCTTCTAAATTAATATAGCTTTAAAGCTAATATGGATAATTTTACTTGTTATTTTGGTCAAGTCAAGGATAAATACATAAAAAGGCAGCTGAATACCAGATTCAGCTGCCTAGAAAATATAATGGATTAGTTTGTTGCTTCTTTCAATGTGTTTACGTTTTCTTCCATTAAAGTGAAGTAATCTTTATTATTTTTCGCATCATCTTCAGAAATAGTAGCTAAGTGATTTAAGCGTAAAACTTTTGTACCAGTTTCTTTTTGAATTACGGATGCTACTTTTGGAGTAGAGAACGTTTCGAATAAAATATATTTTAGACTATGTTCTTTTACTGTTTTTGTAATGTCAGCAAGCTGCTTTTGAGATGGTTCATCAGAAGCTGAAATTCCAGCGATAGGAATTTGTTTTAGGCCGTATCGTTGTTCCCAGTAACCATAGGCAGCATGAGAAACTAAAATTTCTTTCGTTTTTGCGTTCGCTACAGCTGCCTTAAATTGATCGTCTAAATCAGTAAATTTAGTTTGAAGTGCGGCGAAGTTTTTTTCGAATTCTTGTTTATGTTCAGGTTGTAATTCTACAAGTGCATTTTTAATTTTTTCCGCCTGTTTCATTGCTAGAGTAGGATCTAACCAAACATGCGGGTCTTTATCGTGATGATGTTCATCTTCTTTATGGCCATCTCCATGATCATGATGCTCTTCTTCAGTAGAAGCACGAAGCTCAATACCTTTAGATGCATTTACAATTTTAACATTTTCTTTTTGTAATGTTTTTTCCATTTTTTCAGCAAATGGTTCTAATTCAGCGCCGTTATAAACGAATAAATTAGCTTTTGCAACTTGTACTGTTTGTTTTTGACTTGGTTCAAATGTATGTGAATCTGCACCAGGTGGGTAAATTGCTTCAACATTTACATAGTCGCCACCGATTTTCTTTGCGAAATCAGCAAGTGGGAAAATCGTTGTATAAACTGTTAGCTTTCCATCTTTCTTGGCATTACTTTCTTTTTTATTTGAGCAGCCAGCGAAAATTAAGGTGAAAATAAGTAAGAATGAAAATATAGTCAATCTTTTAGGCATGAAGTTCTCCTCTTTTCTTTTTTACGGATATATTTTCCCCAATTATAGAAGAAAAATATCATTTTAATACAAAACGGAATAATTACGTTTTAGTTTGCGAACTTAGTATAATACATCTTTAATAAAGTTGCAATAAATAATAATCATTCCGATTTGTTTTTGTTATAAAGTTGTCAAATATAAGTGTATTATTTTTGCAAATGCATGCATATGTGACAACGCTGTTTTCATATATTGAAAAGGAGGTTAAAGAGGGGGGTGAGCGTTTGGGTTACTTAATGGAAGCTATTTTATTAATATTAGCGGTAGTATTGCCATTATCTTTTGTATTAATTTTTTTAAGAAGATTAATAAGTAATTTAGGGGACGCTACAACAATAACGAAATTACAAGAGAGAGATGAGAAAAAAGAGTAAGTAAAACACTATGCGTACGCATAGTGTTTTACTTGTGGTAAAATAAGATCAGGAAACTCCTAAAGGTTGTATTTTACTGAAGGAGAGAAAAGTAAAATAAGAGGTATATGCATATATGAATAAGCGAACAGCGTTAATACTTGGTGCAAGTGGTTTAGTTGGACAAGAGATAACGCGTCTATTACTTGAATCAGATTACTATGATTCGGTTACTATTTTTGTAAGAGATCCAATGCAATGGCAACATGAAAAGTTACAGCAGAAACAAGTTGATTTTTCGGTATTAGAGGAATATAAAGAGTTCTTTGCTGTGGATGATGTTTTTAGTTGCTTAGGAACAACAATAAAAAAAGCAAAAACAAAAGCAAATTTTAAAAAAGTAGATTATGAATATACGTTACGAGCTGCTTGTTTAGCTGAAAAACAAGGGGTACAAAATTTCCTTGTTGTGTCTTCTATGGGAGCGAATCCTAAATCATTTTTCTTTTATTCACAAGTGAAAGGAAGAATGGAAGAAGAATTGCAAAAGTTAGTGATCGGTGGTATTCACATTTTTAGACCATCATTATTAGTAGGAAATCGACAAGAATTTCGTTTCGGTGAACGAATGGCTGAAAAGTTATCTCGTATTATTCCTTTTATTTTTAAAGGGGCTTTCAAAAAGTATAAACCAATTTCAGCTAAAGATGTGGCGAAAGGGATGTATATAACCGCGCTGCGCGAAGAATCGGGTATCCATACTTATAATTCAAATGAAATTCCAACGATAGAATAAATAAAACCGAGAAGAATGACTTCTCGGTTTTATTTATTCGTATGAATTTTTCCTGGTGCTCGCTTATATTGGTGAGGTTCTTGCAATTCAAAGCCAAGTTCATTGGCTGCTATTCTCGGGAAGTACGGGTTGCGAAGTAACTCACGTCCGATGAAAATTAAATCTGCTTCGTTATCATTTAAAATTTGCTCTGCTTGAGATCCAGTCGTAATCAATCCAACTGCACCAGTTGCAATGTTAGCATGCTCTTTAATATGTTTAGCATATTGTACTTGATACCCAGGATAAACATCGATGCGTGCAGGGACAACAGCCCCAGAGCTACAATCAATTAAATCTACTCCTTGTTCTTTCATCCATTTTGTATACTGAACATAATCTTGAACTGTTAACCCGTCAGGATGATAATCATTTGCTGAAATACGAACGAATATTGGTCCGTCCCAAACTTTATTTACAGAGTCGATGATTTCGCGTAAGAAGCGATAGCGGTTTTCAGGTGAGCCGCCGTATTCATCCGTTCGTTTATTAGTAAGTGGTGATAGGAATTCATTGATAAGGTAACCGTGAGCGCCATGTAGTTCGATAACATCAAATCCGGCTTGTTTTGAACGTAACGCGGCCCTCTGAAAAGCTAATATAGTCTCTTTGATTTGCTGTATATTCATTTCTACTGGTATTTTCATCGTATCATTAAAAGGAATTGCAGAAGGAGCGAAAGCATTCATATCTAATTCAGCTTTTCTTCCGGCGTGAGCGAGTTGAATGGCAGCTTTTGCACCGTTATCATGTATAAAAGTAGTCGTTTTATGTAAGCCTTCAATTAGGTTGTCATCCCAAATGCCTAAGTCTTTATTAGAAATTCGTCCTTCAGCTAAAACGGCTGTTGCTTCAATCATAACTAAACCAACTTGACCGGCAGCTCTTGTTCCATAATGAATGAGATGGAAATTCGTTACTTGGCCATCCCCGTTTTCCGATGAATACATGCACATAGGTGACATAACAATCCGGTTTTTTAATGTAACGTCCTTAATTGTATAAGGTGAAAAAAGTTCGGAATTCATCCAATAGCCTCCTAGATTGAATTTTCTTACATTGTATCATTCTCTTTTTTGTTTCTCTAATAAAACGCTTATACGAAAAATTTTGTATATTCGTGTTACAATGACTAATATGAACTGAATTGGAGGATGGCATATGTACCAGGCTTATTATGAAAGCGAAGTAGGTTTGCTTGAAATTACAGCGAATCAAGAAGGAATTACGTCTGTTATATTTGTTGATGAACGACAAGAAGAAAATAAAAATGAAATGATAGAACAATGTATAAATGAGTTAGATGAATATTTTAAAGGGAAAAGAAAAGAGTTTACGGTCCCGCTGTCTGCGGAGGGAACAGCATTTCAAAAAAATGTATGGGATGCACTTTATACTATTCCATACGGCGTAAGTGCTTCATATTTAGATATTGCAGAGAAAGTTGGAAATACAAAAGCTGTACGGGCAATAGGAGGGGCAAATAGTCGGAATCCAATTTCAATAATTGTTCCATGTCACCGTGTAATAGGAAAGAGTGGAAAGCTTGTTGGATATGCTGGTGGTTTATGGAGGAAAGAGTGGTTATTAAAACACGAAGGTATTTTGAAATGACGTATGGATGGGAAGAGGGATTGTTTTGAAATGTATAAATTGTGGGCAATCTTGCGAGGAGGAACAGTTAAATTGTGCAAGTTGTCAGCGAAACTTGGATAATGAACAAGAGGAAGGTAGCTCGTTAATAGATAAAGAACTAGAAGTATATGTAGGGAGACAATATCCGTATTACAAAAGGAAATGGGAACTTGAGAATAAGCGGATTGCTAGGTGGAGTTGGAATGGTTGGGCTGCTATTTTCAATATAGGCTGGCTAGGATATCGTAAGTATTATGTACCAGCTGCTTTATTTATGTTGTTATTAGTAGCGTGTGATGCATTTTCGTATTATATGGGATTTAATGTAGCGTTGCCAATCATTAATATGGTACCTCTTACGTTTTTATTACTCATTTTTATTCTGTTTGGAATGGGGATTTTTGCAAATGGATTATACTATCAATTTGCGGAAAGACGTATATACCGAATAAAAGCAAGAGAAATAAAAGATAAATCAGTTGAAAACTATCTAATCAATGATAGCGGCGGAACGAGCAAAATGGGAGCGACAATTGTTACTATTTTAGCAGTTGCTAGCATATTTTTTAGTCATTTCTTTTTTCCGACTGATCGAGACGTTATTCAAAAGGTTCGTACAAGCTCGCTTTATGAATATCCTTTCTTTTCAATAGGTGAATCTTTCGAAAATTATTTTCAAAATTCAGGTTGGATATATTATCGTGGAACGGAAGGGTTAGAATTAGTAGAATTCCAAGGATATAACACCGGAACGCCAAGACAAAAGGTGAAGATTCAATTTGTTGTCGATTATAAATTAGGTGAAGTGGAACCATACTCACTTATGGTTAATGGTGAATCTAAAACTGAAGAAGAGTTTTTGAAGCTGATGGAAGAAATATTTAAAGTTCAAAATCCATTTGATATAGAGGATGGATTACAAGTAAATGCTATTCAAGGAAGCGGCTGGAAAGAAATTTCCGATCGCTTTTTTCTATGTTTGTTAAAATAAATATTTAAAATAATCAGAATCTTTTGTATAATAAAATATATTATATAGGATTTAACTTATACATATAGATTGGGGGAAGGAAGAATGAAGAGAAAGACAACAACAATTGCTGCACTTGCGTTAACGACGAGTGTATTGGTTGCAGGATGTGGGAATGGTGAGAAGGCTTCGACAACGAAGAAAGAATCGAATAAGGGAATGGCCGATAAACAAGTTTTAAATTTGCTAGAAACAGCTGAAATTCCTTCAATGGATACATCTAAATCAACGGATTCTGTATCTTTCCGTGTATTTGTAAATGCAATGGAAGGTTTATATCGTCTAGATAAAGATAATAAACCAACACCAGGTATGGCAAAAGATGTGAAGATTAGTGAAGATAAAAAGACATATACATTTGAATTACGTGATGCGAAATGGTCAAATGGTGATCCAGTTCGAGCACAAGATTTTGTATATGCATGGCAACGTACATTAGATAAAGCAATAGCGGCAGAATATGCATTCATTTTATTTGATGTGAAAAATGCACAGAAAGTAAATAAAGGTGAATTACCAGCAGATCAATTGGGTGTTAAAGCGAAGGATGATAAAACGTTGGTAGTAGAATTAGAGCAACCAGCACCTTATTTTCTTGAGCTTACGTCGTTCCCTACATTTTTCCCATTAAATGAAAAATATGTGAAAGAGCAAGGAGATAAATACGGATTAGAAGCAGATAAATTAGTATATAATGGACCATTTACAATGAGTCAATGGAAACATGAACAAAATTATCAGTTAAAGAAAAATCCTAATTATTGGGATAAAGATACTGTAAAGTTAGACGAAATTAATGTAAGTATTGTGAAGGAAACAAGCACGGGAGTAAATTTATATGATAGTGATCAAGCAGATCGAGTTATTTTAACTTCTGAATTTGTTGATAAATATAAAAAGAATAAACCAGATGAATTTAAAACGAAGTTAGATCCACGCATATATTTCTTACGTTTTAACCAAAAAAATGCAACATTTAAAAACCAAAAAGTACGTGAAGCGATTGATTTAGCATACGATAAAAAAGGAATTGCTGATGTCATTTTAAATGACGGTTCATTGCCAGCATATTTCTTAGTACCTGAAAAATTCACGACAGGTCCGGATGGAAAAGATTTCCGCTCTGTAAATAAAAACTTCCGTGATAGTAAAGATAACGCAGAGAAAGCAAAAAAATTATGGGAAGAAGCGAAGAAAGAGCTTGGTCAAGATACAATTACGGTTGAATTACTAAACGATGATAACGGTAGCCGTAAAAAAGTAGGCGACTTTATTAAGGAAGAACTAGAGAAAAACTTGCCTGGTATTAAAGTGAATTTGAAACAGCAACCATACAAGCAGAAGCTAGATTTAGAAAAGAAATTCCAATATGAATTCTCATTATCTGCATGGAGCCCTGATTATCCGGATCCAATGACTTATATTGATATGTTTGTTACTGGAAGCTCATTTAATGAAATGGATTATTCTAATCCGAAGTATGATGATTTAGTAGCGAAATCAAAAGGAGAGCTATTAAAAGATGATAAAGCACGCTGGAATGCACTTGCGGAAGCTGAAAAAATCTTAATTGGTCAAGACGCAGCAATTTCTCCTACGTACCAACAAAGTACAGCTTATTTAGAGAAGCCATTTGTAAAAGGCATTGCTAACCATACGTTTGGCGGGGACTTCAGTTATAAATGGGCATATATTACAAAAAAATAGTATAATAAAAGATGAGTGAATTTTCGCTCATCTTTTATTTGTATAAGGAGGAATTATAGTTGTTAAGGGGAATCAATCACATTTGTTTTTCGGTATCTAATTTAGAAAACTCTATTATGTTTTATGAAAAAGTATTAGAAGGAGAATTACTAGTTAAAGGAAGAAAATTAGCTTATTTTAACATATGTGGAGTATGGATAGCGCTTAATGAAGAGACGCATATTCCGAGAAATGAGATTCATCAATCTTATACGCACATTGCATTTTCTGTTGAACAAGAAGACTTTAAATGTCTAATACAGCGATTAGAAGAAAATGATGTTCATATTTTACAAGGAAGAGAACGTGATGTAAGAGATTGCGAATCTATATACTTTGTTGATCCTGACGGTCATAAATTTGAGTTTCACTCAGGGACACTGCAAGACCGTTTAAATTATTATAGAGATGAGAAACCTCATATGACATTTTATTAGGGAGGGATAGCATTTGCATGCACTTGTAATTGGTGGAACAGGAATGCTAAAGAAAGTTTCTATGTGGCTTTGTGAGAAAGGATTTTATGTTTCTATTATCGGGCGAGATGAAGTGAAATTAGAAAATGTTAAGCGAATGAGTTCTGCACCAGAAAATATTACATGCCTTTCGTTAGATTATCATAATGATGAAGATGTAAAGCTAGCTATTAAAAGTACAATTAAGAAAAATGGCCCGATCACATTAGTTGTTGCATGGGTACACACAAGTGCAAAGCATGCACTATCAAATATTTGTAAAGAACTAGATTTGTCGTCTAAAACATATAGTTTATTTCATATTTTAGGTAGTAAAGCATCACGTATGCCTGCACAAAAAATAGGGAGTACGCGATGTATTTATCATAGAATTATTTTAGGTTTTATTTTAGAAGATACATATGGAAGATGGCTTACTCATGAAGAGATAGCTGATGGAGTTATAAAAGGGATTGAAAGTAAACGAGCGGAGTGGATTGTAGGGAGAGTTGAACCGTGGGAATTACGACCAACATGGTGAGGGGGAGTAAGAAATGAAAACAACTATATATGTAACAAGGCATGGTGAAACAGAGTGGAATGTAGCGAAGCGAATGCAGGGACGGAAAAATTCTGCTTTAACTGAAAATGGTATAGTTCAGGCGAAACAATTAGGGAATCGAATGAAAGATTTACCAATCCATGCGATCTATAGTAGTCCGAGCGAAAGAACACTTCATACGGCAGAGTTAATAAAGGGGGAACGTGATATACCTATTATAGCGGATGAGCATTTCTATGAAATCAACATGGGTATATGGGAAGGACAAACAATCGCGGATATAGAAAAGCAATTTCCAGAAGAAGTACATCTGTTTTGGAATGAGCCACATCTTTTTCAGTCAACATCAGGCGAAAATTTTGAGGCCGTTTATGAAAGAGTAATTGAAGGGATGCAGCTTCTTTTAGAGAAGCATAAGGGACAAAGCATATTGATTGTTTCTCATGCGGCAGCAGCAAAATTACTTGTAGGGCATTTCGCGGGAATTGAAATAGAAAATGTGTGGGATGATCCATTTATGCATAGTGCTAGTTTGAGCATAATAGAATTTGAAGAGGGTATTGGTAAAGTGAAACAATTTGCAGATATAAGTCACTTTCAATAAATGTAAAAAAGGCCGCAAAACGGCCTTTTTTTGGTGGTATAAAAACTAGCAGTTACGTTTTTTATACCAGAAGTGATCAAATTTCTTATTTTTGCAAGATGGGAATTTATGTCCGCCTTTGCAATCATTCCATTTGTGCCCATCATCGTGACAGTCTTTACCACGATCACATGAATCATCGCAAGAGCCGCCGTGTCCGTGAGGGAAGAATTCGCATTTTTTACAGTAACATCGTTTAGTCCAGTAAAATTTCTTTTCAAAACGTACACATTTTGTAACGAAAGTACAATGTTTTCTACGCGTACGTTTTGTAACTAAAACGCATTCTTTTCTACGTGTTACTTTCGTAACGAACGTCCATTTTTGAACGCGTACACGAGTACATTTCGTAACAAATGTCCACTTTTTAACGTGAGTACATTTTGTAACAAATGTACAATGTTTCACACGAGTACATCTTGTTCTTGGGCATTTACAATCGTCGCTACACTCAATTTTTGAAGAGCAATCGTCATCACATTCGAATGTGCTTGGATCTTGGTGTAAGAAATCCTCCATCCCAGCACTTTTGATTTCTTCAACAGCTTTTCTAATATCACGTTTCATAGAAATCCTCCTTATCATGTATTAAGTTGAAAAGGTATTCTTTTTCCTTAACATGATATGAGAGATGACGTCTTTCTGAACAGGACAAGAGTGTAATTTTCTATAAATAGATGATAGCGGATGTATGGACAAGACAAGGCGCATACATTGAATGAAGAGAACTGAGAAGGGATGAGAAAATATGTTACCTTCATATGATTTTTTTGTTCATCCAATGTACTTAGTGGAATTGAAAAAAGACATTTGGTCAGATAGTCCAGTGCCAGCAAAATTAACTTATGGAAAAAAGAAATATGACATTGATATCGTATACCGAGGAGCTCATATTCGTGAGTTTGAGAAAAAATCTTATCATGTTATGTTTTATAAACCAAAAAAATTTCAAGGTGCGAAAGAGTTTCATTTGAATTCTGAGTTTATGGATCCGTCTCTCATACGAAATAAACTATCGCTAGACTTTTTTCATAACATTGGTGTACTTTCGCCAAAATCACAACATGTATTTATAAAAATTAATGGTCAAATTCAAGGTGTGTATTTACAGTTAGAATCAGTTGATGAAAACTTTTTGAAAAATAGAGGATTACCGAGTGGTTCTATTTATTATGCGATAGATGATGATGCGAATTTTTCATTAATGAGTGAACGAGATAAAGATGTTAAGACGGAGCTCTTTGCGGGTTATGAATTTAAATATTCGAATGAAAATAGTGAAGAACAACTGAGTGAATTTGTATTTCAAGCGAATACTTTGACGAGGGAAGCCTATGAAAAAGAGATTGGGAAGTTTCTACATGTAGATAAATATTTACGATGGTTAGCAGGAGTTATTTTTACGCAAAACTTTGATGGTTTTGTCCATAACTATGCACTATATCATAACGATGAAACAAATTTATTTGAAGTTATACCGTGGGATTATGATGCGACTTGGGGGCGAGATGTACAAGGGAGACCGCTTAATCATGAATATATCCGCATTCAAGGGTATAACACGCTAAGTGCAAGATTGTTAGACATACCTGTGTTTAGAAAGCAGTATCGAAGTATTTTAGAAGAAATATTAGAAGACCAATTTACAGTTTCGTTTATGAGGCCGAAAGTAGAAGGATTGTGTGAATTGATTCGTCCATATTTACTACAAGATCCATATATGAAAGAAAAATTAGAAACATTTGATCAAGAGGCTGATATGATTTATGAATATATAAATAAAAGAAGAAAGTATATACAAGACCACTTATATGAATTGGATTAATTTTGAAAGAGATTGAAACGTTATCAATCTCTTTTTTTTGTATAATAAAGATGTATCAATAAAAGTGAAGTAATATATTTGAAAGAGAATGGGGATGCGGATATATGACGATTAAATGGATTGATTGGGTAAAACAAATACAATCTATAACCCAAGCAGGTTTAACGTATTCTAAGGATGTGTACGATATAGAACGCTTCCAACAATTACGAGACATTTCGATTTCGATGATGTCACATTACACAAAAACTGATTGGGAAGTTGTAGAGAAATTATTTGCAAGTGAGACAGGCTATCAAACACCTAAAGTTGATATAAGAGCAGTTGTTTTTCAAAATGAAAAGTTATTATTTGTGAAAGAAAAAAGCGATGGGAAATGGGCATTGCCAGGTGGATGGGCTGATGTCGGTTATACGCCAACCGAAGTTGCAGCAAAAGAGGTTGTCGAAGAGACGGGTTATGAGGTAGATCATTTTAAGTTACTAGCTATATTTGATAAAGAAAAACATCAACCATCTCCATCGGCGACGCATGTATATAAGATTTTCATTGGATGCGAGATTATTGGTGGAGAAAAGAAAACTAGCATTGAAACAGAAGAGGTGGAGTTTTTTGGTGAAAATGAATTGCCTAATTTATCAATTGCTAGAAATACAGAAGACCAAATTAAAGAGATGTTTGCCTACATGAAAGACCCGCAGAAAGAGAAATTAATAGATTAATCCTGCTTGAATTGTACATATTGTTAAAATGAAGATATTGGCAGATTGCAGCCTTTATGTAATAATGGGATGGTATGTGAAGAAAAAAGGAGATAAAAAAGAACATGTTAGCAAACATAATAGATCAGTTATTGCAATTTTTTGCAAGCTTAGGTTACTTTGGAGTAGCTCTTGCTTTAATGATTGAAGTAATCCCAAGTGAAATTGTACTTTCGTATGCTGGCTTTTTAGTAGCGAATGGTAAAATTAGTTTTGTGGGTGCAGTTATCGCCGGAACTATTGGTGGTACTTTAGCCCAAATCTTTTTATACTGGCTTGGATACTACGGAGGGCGTCCGGTTGTAGAGAAATATGGGAAATATCTGCTTATTAATAAACACCATTTAGACATAGCGGAAGGTTGGTTTAAGCGTTATGGAGCTGGCGTAATATTTTCTGCGCGCTTTATCCCAGTAGTACGTCATGCAATCTCTATTCCAGCAGGACTAGCTAAGATGCCATTAAAACTATTTACGCTTTATACGGTTGTAGCGATCATTCCATGGTCAATTCTATTTATATACTTAGGTGAAAAACTTGGTGGGAATTGGCGACAAATTAAAGAGTATGCATCTGATTACACACATTACATAATTATAGGAGCTGTTCTTTTTATTGCTCTATACTTCGGTTTAAAATATTTGAAAAAGAAAAAAACAACACGCTAAAGTCAATGATAATTCATTGGCTTTTTTTATTTGTTTCGGTTCTAAAAAAAAAGAGTTGTCCATAATGTATAATAATAAAGCGTAGCGGAGGAATGTGATGAAAGGGTCACCGTTTATACGTGGAACGATATTTTTAACGATGGCAACGATGATATCAAAAATGTTAGGGTTTATATATGTTATACCATTTACAGCAATGGTCGGTACGAGTGGGTACGTTTTATATACGTATGCATATCGCCCCTATACAATTATGCTCAGCATTGCGACAATGGGATTACCACTTGCAGTTTCAAAAATGGTATCAAAATATGATCAACTGAATGATTATCATACGGTTAAGAGAGTGTTGAAAAGTGGAATCGTGTTTATGTTTATAATGGGAGTCATTTCGTGTTTTACGTTATATATGCTAGCTCCGCATTTAGCTAAGCTTGTCATCGATGGGAATGATCAAACGGGGAATAGTGTAGGAGCGGTTACTACTAATATTCGAATTGTAAGTTTTGCGTTAATACTTGTGCCAGTAATGAGTTTATTAAGGGGCTTCTTTCAAGGATTCCAATCGATGGGGCCTTCTGCATTAAGTGTAGTTGTAGAGCAATTTTTTCGGGTTTTAACCATTTTAATAGGAAGCTTTGTCGTTTTATATGTTTTAAAAGCGTCTGTTTCATTAGCGGTTGGTATTTCAACGTTCGGTGCATTTATGGGAGCTGTAGGTGGATTAACTGTTTTAAGTGCATATTATATAAGAAGGAGAAGGCACTTAAAGAAAAAAGAGATGGCAAGTATACCACAAACAACAAAATCCTTTTTCTCATTGTATAAGGAGCTCTTTACATATTCTATTCCTTTTGTTGTGGTGGGCTTAGCAATTCCGTTGTATCAGACTATTGATACATTTACAATTAATAAACTACTTATACAAATAGGGTATATGCAAGGAGAAGCGGAAAAAATTAATGCGATAATTGGTCTTGTTCAAATGGTTGTGCTCATCCCGGTATCCGTTGCGACAGCTTTTAGTATGTCTCTCGTACCAGAGATGACGAAAGCTTACACAGCAGGAAATATGAAGCTATTGTACAAACATTTTACGAGAACAAATGTATTAGTAGTAGCGATTACGGTGCCGGCTGCAATTGGAATGATTGTGTTAGCCAAGCCTGTATATACTCTTTTATTCGGTGCTGGAAATGATCCAGAGATGGGGAGAATCATTTTACAGTATTATGCTCCTGCTTGCATACTATTTTCTCTTTTTACAGTAACGGCTGCTATGCTACAAGGAATCAATCAACAGCAGAAGACGGTGCTAGGACTAGTGATTGGAATTATTGTGAAAATAGTTTTAAATATTGTATTGCTTCCGTATTTCGATTATGTAAGTTTTATTATTTCAACATACGCGGGCTATACGATTTCAGTTGGGTTTAACTTGTGGATGCTTTCTAAATATGTTATAAAGGCAACATAAGCTTTTAAGGCAGAGAGCACTCTGTCTTTTTCTATGTTTATAATATTTTTCTTATAAAAACGTTTTCAAAATAATTTTTCTATTGAAATTTAAACGTATGTTTCATATGCTGAGAATGGCGGTTTAAAAACTGTGATTTAAGAGAGGTAGATTCCTACATGTAAAAAGAATCGGGGTGATAGTATGTTAAATATATATTTAACAGACCGAAACGGAAAACTACAAGAGATTGAGGAAATGCAAAAGGGGTGCTGGATTAATGTACTTCATCCAACAGAAGAAGAAATTCAATATCTAGTACAAACTTTAAATGTAGACTTAGATTTCATTAAAGACCCTTTGGATGATGAAGAACGCTCTCGTATTGAAAAGGAAGACAATAATACTTTAATTATCGTGGATATTCCGACAGTTAGACATGACGAAGAAGGAAATTCGATTTATGACACGATTCCAATAGGTATGATTGTGATGCCAGATTGCTTTGTGACAATTTGTTTAGAAGAAAACCCAATTTTTGAACGTTTTATTAATCAACGTATTAAAGAATTTTATACGTTTAAGAAGACGCGCTTTGCACTTCAGCTCTTATATACGATTTCTACTTATTATTTAAGATACTTAAAGCAAATAAATCGAAAAACAATTGATTTAGAGCATCAATTAAATCAGTCAATGAAAAATAAAGAGATTTTCACATTATTAGGCCTTGAGAAAAGTTTAGTATACTTTACAACGTCATTAAAGGCTAATAAAATTGTGATTCAAAAGTTAATGCGTAATAGTACATTTTTAAAAATGTATGAAGACGATCAAGATTTATTAGAAGATGTATTAATTGAAAATAAACAGGCTATTGAAATGGCGGAAATATATAGTCACATTTTAAGTGGAATGATGAATACTTTTAGCTCCGTTATATCAAATAATTTAAATAGTGTTATGAAACTGTTAACGTCAATTACGATCATTTTATCTTTACCGACGATGGTTTCTAGTTTCTTTGGAATGAACGTAAAGGTTCCGTTTGAAGGGGAAGCCCACGGTTTTGTAATTGTACTCATCATATGTGTAACACTATCTTTCACGTTAGCTTTTGTTTTTTGGAAGAAACGTTACTTTTAACGATAAAAAAGCTGCTCTAGCATAGTTATATAACTACGCTAGAGCAGCTTTTTTGCTATGAAATCTCAAATTTTGAATAGAATATAACTTGTACAATGTAATGTATATAAAGGGTATGTATTCCATATAAACCTTGTCCAATTAATGAAATGGGGTTAAAATTACATATTGTTAATGAAAAGTTGGAGGAAATACATCATGGAATTGTTTCAATTACCGAAAGCATTCCTGCAAATGAATACAATTTTTATCTCCATATTAATCGAAGCACTTCCTTTCGTGCTCATTGGTGTATTTATTTCAGGATTCATTCAAATGTTCGTGACAGAAGATATGGTAGCAAAATGGATGCCGAAAAACCGATTTCTGTCTGTTTTAGTAGCTACTTTTTTAGGGATGTTGTTTCCAGGTTGTGAATGTGGAATTGTTCCGATTGTAAGACGATTAATCGGAAAAGGGGTTCCGCCATATGCGGGGATTGCATTTATGTTAACTGGGCCAATTATTAATCCAGTTGTTTTATTTGCAACATACGTTGCCTTTGGAAGTAGTATGCACATGGTATGGTATCGTTCTATTGTAGCGATTATCGTAGCAATTATCGTTGGAATTATATTATCATTTATGTTTAGAGAACATCAATTAAGAGATGATCACTTCCCAGAAGTGAATCATAAGCGTCCATTACGTAAAAAAATGTGGGATGTATGTACGCATGCTGTTGAGGAATTTTTCTCGATGGGAAAATATTTAGTATTAGGTGCGTTAATTGCAGCTGCAGTTCAAACGTTCGTACAAACTTCAACACTTCTTGCTATAGGACAAGGGCCGTTCTCTTCACCAGCTGTTATGATGGGACTTGCTTACATATTATCACTTTGTTCAGAAGCGGATGCGTTTATTGCTTCATCATTCCAAAGTACATTTTCAACAGCATCACTTGTCGCGTTCCTTGTTTACGGACCGATGGTGGATATTAAAAATATGTTTATGATGCTTGCGACATTTAAAACGAAATTTGTAATTGTCGTTACAGTTACAGTTACACTTGTTGTTTATGCAAGCTCACTACTCATTTATGCGATGGGGTGGTAGGTTATGTTTCGAGCGTATATATTATTAGGTTTTACAATATTAATTGCGCAGCTTCATATTTCGGGTAACATTACGAAGTATATCAATATGAAGTATGCTTATTTATCAACAACAGCAGCAATTATTTTAGGTTTCTTAACGATTGTACAAATTATCGTCGTTTTCCAAAAAGAGCACCAAAAGGAAAAAGAGAAAAATGATTGCAGTTGTGACCATAGCCATTGCGGGCATGATCATTCAAAAGATGAGAATACATGGTGGAAAAAAGCATTTTCGTACTCATTGTTTTGTTTTCCAATTATCTCAGGCTTATTTTTCCCGATTGCAACGTTAGATTCAGATATTGTTAAGGCGAAAGGATTTCATTTTCCTGTTGCACAAGCAGAAAGTAAGGATCCATTTATGACAAGACAATTTCTAAGACCTGATACGAGCATTTATTACGGGAAAGAAGGATACCGCGGTGTAATGGAAAAAGGGAAGAAAGAGTTTGTTACGAAAGACAATATTAATTTGAAAGATGAAGACTTCCTAAAGGGTATGGAAACAATTTATAATTATCCTGGCGAGTTTACTGGGAAAAAATTATCTTTTAAAGGGTTTGTTTTTAGAGATGATTCTTCTAAAAAAGAACAATACTTCTTATTCCGTTTCGGTATTATACATTGTGTAGCAGATTCTGGTGTGTATGGTATGTTAGTGAAAAAACCAGAAGGTGTAGAATGGAAAAATGATGATTGGATTCAAATAGAGGGAGAAATTTCTACTGAATTTTATCAGCCGTTTCATGCGAATATTCCTGTATTAGAAGTAACGAAATGGAATAAAGTTGAACAGCCGAAAGAACAATATGTATTTAGAGGGGCCGATTGATAAGATCGGTTCTTTTTTGTGGACTAAAAGTTCTGAATGTTGTTAATATTAAACGTGTAGTTCATTTCGTATAGTGATTATTGAAATATTAGGGATAAATCATTAAAGGGGTGATAACAATGACAGAAGTAAAGGGGAAAACAGCCAATGAGTCAAGGGTGTTCAAAACGAGCCGAGTATTCCCAACAGATTTAAATGATCATAACACGCTATTTGGTGGGAAGATATTAGCGGAGATGGATATGGTTGCTTCTATTTCAGCATCCAGACATTCGAGAAAGGAATGTGTCACAGCGTCTATGGACTGGGTCGATTTCTTACATCCTGTTCGTTCTTCAGATTGTGTTAGTTATGAATCTTTCGTAATTTGGACGGGAAGAACTTCAATGGAAGTGTTTGTGAAGGTAGTGGCTGAAGATTTAATCTCAGGTGAGAAGCGTATAGCGGCAACGTCATTCGTTACTTTTGTGGCACTTAGTAAGGAAAATAATCCAGTTCCTGTACCGCGTGTTATCCCTGAAACAGAAGAAGAGAAAGAATTACATCGTATTGCTGTGTTACGTGCAGAACAGCGTCATATACGTAAGGCAGAGAGTAAGAAAGTAGCCACATTGTTAACCTTTTGAGATGAATATTTAGCCATTTAATTTACTATAGTAGGCGGAAATGGTTTTAAAATGAAAAGCGGACACCTAAAAATAGGTGTCCGCTTTTATAGTTTTTTCATCCACATATCATATGACAGTAGCTACTTAGCAGAAGCAAGCAGCACCGACGATGATTAAGAGGATAAATAATACGACTAGTAGCGCAAATCCATTACCATGTGCGAAGCCCATTGTTATTTCCTCCTTTTATTTTAAGATACAACATACAATATGCAAATGAGCTATTGTTTGATATGGACATATATCATGCAATGACATATTTTCTTGAATGATAATGTAATAAAAAAGGGAAGATATAGAAATAACAGTAAGTGGAGAAAGGAATTTATCCATGAAGCACTTTTTCGCTATAATTCTTTGTTTAATAGGTGTATTCATTTGGATGAACATCGATGTGGAAATGGGGAAGGAAATGGCTAGTGAATATGAATTAGGACAAGTTCGATTAGGTGAATTTCAACTATATACGAACGGTGAAGAGTTATATAGAAAATTATTTGACGATATAAACGATGCAGAAAAGTATATATATATCCATTTTTATATTGTAGGAAAAGATGAAATAAGCCAAGAGTTTTTACAGTTATTAGAGAAAAAAGCATCTAGCGGAGTAGAAGTGAAATTGTCAGTCGATCGGATAGGCGGATATAAGTTGAAGAAAAAGGTAATTAGCCGATTAAAGGAAAACGATGTGAAGTTTACATTTAGTAAAAAACTGAAACTGAAAAATGTGTTCTATTCTTTGCATCAACGGAATCATAGACGCATTGTTACCATAGATGGAAAGATATCATACGTCGGTGGCTTTAATATCGGAAAGGAGTACCTTGGACAAGATCCGAAGTTTGGGCCATGGCGTGATTATCACGTGCGCATCCATGGTGATGGTGCAGCGGATATGGAAAGAAAGTTCGCCGAAGATTGGAAAGAAGATACAGGAGAAAAAATGCCTATACATGAAAGTATACCTACATTAGGGAATGTGAAATATCAATATTTATTTTCAAATGGAAAAGGCTTATGGGAAAAGTATGGGGCACTTTTAAAAAAGGCTAAAAAGTCTTTAATTATCGCTACACCATATTTTGTACCAAGTAAAGAAATGGTGAAAGAGTTAAAAGCTGCATTAAATCGTGGTGTTAATGTAAAAATTCTCGTGCCATTTAAAAGTGATGCCATATTGTTAAAACAAGCTGCCTATCCATATTTGAAAGATATGTTACATGCTGGAGCGGAGATTTATCAATATCGAAATGGATTCTTTCATGGGAAAGTAACAATCATTGATGGAGAAATTGTTGATATTGGGACAGCGAATTTTGATAATAGAAGTTTTTATTTAAATTGCGAGTCTAACTGTATCATATATGATAAAACAGTTGTTGATGAAGTATGGAGTCGATTACAGGTAGACTTTCATAAATCAAAACGATTTTCTGAAGAAGATTTTGAGAAAATTAGTGGATGGGATTGGTTTTTAGCAAGAATAGCGAATGTTTTAGCATCATATTTATAGCATATGGACAAAAGAGAAGGGAGGCGCTTTAATGGACTGTATGAAAGAATTAATGAGATATAGTTATATGTTAATATACAAGGTTGGAGAGTATGCTGGAAAGGTCAGAGACGAAGAATTAAAAAATCTATTACAGCACCATTTACCATATATGTTACAAGCATATAATGAACAAGTAAATTTTCAAGAAGGAGAGAATGTGCAGCATATAACCTGTGAAACAACGGAGTTTGATTTGCATGAAATGGAAAAGGAGACAGTTAGTAAATATACAGGGGATATTCATATTGCAACCTGTTATATTGCGCACTTGAAACGATTAGCTTTAAAGTTTGCTCAAGTTGCAGTGGAAGTTGCTAATCCGGAGTTTCGCTCATTTTTGGAAAATTGTTTCTTGAAAATGAACCGTTACGCTTATAGTGTGTGGCAATATGTTATGAAGAAGGAATATAAGATTACACATCTATATGAAAATGAAAAGTTTGCATGAGAAACTAAGGCGGAATGGTATGCGCCTTAGTTTTTTTACGTCCATTGAGAGGGAAAAACTAGTTTTATTGTGTATCAATTGGAAATGAAATATATAAATTTAAATTAGGTTTTGTTATCAGAAAATTTACAAAAATTTACCGTATATTTACTGTTTTTCAATCTCTTCTTTAAAAATAGAGAGTAATATGAGGTTGTACATATTCTATCACAAGGGGGAAACGCAAATGAATAAATGGGTTAAATCATTAACTGCTATGGCACTTGCAAGTTCTTTATTAATGGTAGGTTGTAGTAATGGTGAGGACAAGAAGAAAGAAGACGAAACAACAACACAACAAGAGGACAAAAAGGATAAAGAAACAAGCGGAACTGAGAAGTCTACGGATTCTAAAGAAAAGAAATAATGTAATAATAGAGCTTCCTCTTTTATATGAGGAAGCTTTTTTGTTGTAAATTGATTGAGATTATTGAAAAATAGAAAGAGAATGAAAGAGGGGGAAAACAAATGAAAGTATGTATATTGGGAGCAACAGGACGAGTAGGTTCAAATATAATTAATTTAGCATTAAAGGATTCAGCTGAAGTGACTGCATTAGCGCGTGATTTAAATAGAATAGAAATACAACATGAAAGGTTACGAGTGATAGAAGGTAATGTATTGAACGAAGAGGATATAAAGAAAGCGATAGAAGGAAGTGATATAGTAATTAGTGCACTTGGAACGGATCAAAATAGAACATTAGCGAAGAGTATGCCACAAATTATAAAGCAAATGGAAGAAGCAGGGGTTCATAAAATTATTACAGTAGGAACAGCCGGTATTTTACAAGCAAGAACAAATCCAAATTTATATCGTTTCCAATCAACGGAATCCAAAAGGAAAACGACAACAGCAGCAGAAGATCATTTGGCTGCATATAAGGTACTAAGTAATAGTAATAATTTATGTTGGACAGTTGTTTGTCCGACACATTTAATAGATGGTGAGGCGACAGAGGTATATCGAACTGAAAAAGATATATTGCCAGAAGGTGGATCAAAAATTACAGTGGGTGATACGGCACACTTTGCATGGGATCTATGTAAGAAAAACATATATGAAAATAGCCGAGTAGGTATTGCATATTAAAAAACCATCCCGAAGTCGGGATGGTTAAAAGATGATATAACATACGAAGATGATAATCATAATGATTTGGAGAATTGCTTTCGCTACTGTACTGCTTAAAAAACCAACTACAGTAGCGACTCCAACTAGAAAGGCATCTTTTGGCGCTTTTTTATGCACTAGTTCTGTTATAAATACTGATAAGAACGGTATGATAATAAGTCCGAATGGTGGGAAGAAAAACGATCCAACAATGATAGAAATCATTCCGACACGTTCGCCCCATTTAGAACTACCGTATTTTTTTAAGAAATATCCATTTGCAATAAAATCAGCAACGAAAATGAAAAGAGTGAAAATGACTTGAATAATCCAAAAAGAAGTTGTTAATTCTCCTCCATTTATACCGAAATGGTAAATCAAATATCCAGCCCAGACAGCTAGTATGCCAGGGATAATGGGATAAATAAAGGCGAGAAATGAAACAATGAAACAGGCAATGATACAAATTGTTAATAAAACAGTCACTTTATAGCTCCTTTTTAATATCTAGTTTATGTACAGCAACTTTTTTGACTTGATGTCCATCAAGTTCTAATACTTTAAATTGAAAACCAGCATATTCAATGGAATAGCCAGCTTCAATATTTAAGTCAACTGCTTGAGAGAGAATCCACCCTCCGATTGTATCTAAATCACTATCATCAATATGTAGGCCAAACATATCATTTACTTCAGAAATAAGTACCTTTCCATCTACAACAGTAAGCTTAGGTGTACGTTTTTCAATCATAGGTGGTTCATCCGCATCGAATTCATCTTGAATTTCTCCAATGATTTCTTCAAGAATATCTTCCATCGTTAAAAGTCCGGCAGTGCCACCATATTCATCCATAACGATTGCCATCTGAACGCGATTTTTTTGAAGGTGGACTAACGTTTTACGAATTGGAACTGTTTCAAATACAGTTAGAACAGGATGTATATAAGATTCAAGTGGTTTATAAATACCTTTCGTTTGATCATGGAATACTTCTTTCGTATTGATCATCCCAATGATATCATCTTTATCTTTTTCAATGATTGGATAGCGTGTATATTTCTCAGTAGCGACGATATCCATATTTTCTTCTAACGTATTTTCAGTAGATAAGCAAATCATTTCGGTACGAGGAACCATAATTTCTTTCGCAACTCGATCATCAAATTCAAAAATGTTATTTACATATTTATATTCGGTTTGGTTTATTTCACCGCTTTTAAAACTTTCACCTAAAATGAGTCGCAATTCCTCTTCAGAATGAGCAAGTTCATTTTCTTTCGCAGGTTCTAATCCGAGTAGTTTTGTGAAAAATATAGCTGCACTATTTAGTAGCCAAATGAATGGATACATAATTTTATCAAATAAAATAAGTGGTCTTGCAAATTTGAGTGTGATTGCTTCTGCTTTTTGAATTGCGAAAGACTTTGGAACTAACTCACCTAATACAACGTGGAAAAATGTAATAACACTAAAAGCAATAACAAAAGATAAAGTGTTAGCCATTGTTCCAGTAATATTAATTTTTTCAAAGAGCGGTCGTAGTATATGCTCCACAGTCGGTTCACCAAGCCAACCAAGCCCTAAAGAAGTGATCGTAATGCCGAGTTGACAAGCTGATAAATAAACATCTAAATTAGATAGGACACTTCTTGCAGCTAAAGCTTGTTTATTACCTTCATTTGCAAGTTGGTCAATTCGACTTTTACGTACTTTTACAACAGCGAATTCTGATGCGACGAAAAAGCCAGAAATAAGAATAAGTACAAATATGAGAAAAATATTTAATATGTCCAAGTGTGTTCTCTATTCCAAGGTTTGGAATAAAGATGTCACCTCCTGCAATTATGTTATACTTTTATAATAAATCCAAATGAAAAGAATAGTCAAAGGAAAAGGGTAAATATTGGTATGTTTCTGTAATAGTTTTTGAATTTGCTGTTATTTTGTCCGCGATACAAAAGGAATAACCCCCTACTTTTAGATTATAGAGGGTAATTTCAAATTAAGGTTTTGGAACACTTCTTGTTAAAGTATATGACTGTTGCTTGGAGTAGTTTGTGGTCCATAGTGTTTGAAGGAAAGAAAGTATGCTATATGGGATATAGAGTAGTAATAAGCCGACTGTAACAATTATAGGTGAATTTCCGCCAAATTGAACGATAAATTGTAACAGTCCACTTGTATGAAAAACGCATTCCATAAAAACGAATGAAAGAATAATGGAACCTAAAATTGATTTATGATTCGAAGTAAGCGCCAAAAACAATGTATCCACAAGAAAAGAATCATGTTTTATTTCATATTCATTTGTGTTTTTCAAGAAAGGAATCCATTTTTTTATTGCTTGCATAACGATAATCATGGAAGTACTACATACGATGATAAAAGATGAGTAGTAAGGAAGGTTTATAAATTGTGCGACGTATAGAAGTAGTAATAAGACTGAACATTGTAATACTACAGTGCAAAAAGAGTAAGGTATCCAATTCAATACAGTAGTAAACTTTTTAAACGAGTTAGGTACTTTGAAAAATAAATGGCCGATACCCAAACTTATGAAAAATCCGATCGCAAGGGTAAAAGTAAAACGAACAATCGATATAAAATATATTTCCCATATGTAAGGGAATAATGGTGTTGAATGATTAGAAGTATGTATCATTTGATTTGCTGAGAAAAAGATAGATTCATGCATCCAATCAACCTTTGGAATTGATATAGAAGAAAGCTGTGCGAAGTTTTGAAAAATGCTAATAAATCCATTTTGATAAGAGTAATTGTGTGTAATAAAAAGAGCTGGAATTGGACTTATGGCAAAAATAACAATAACACCAATTATTAATTTGTATATATGTGAGCGTAATAAGGACATATAACCACCTACTCTTGGAATATTCAGAAAATTCTTATTCTTATTTTAGCCGTTTTTGGAGCAAGTTACAATATATTTTTCTTCATGTATGGGCATATGGATAATTTTAAATTGTATTTAGAAATCTATTTTATGTGTGGAATATAAAGCAGAAACTGGTATGTAACAGTACAAATACAAAAAGCGTGAACAGTTTTGCATTTTCACGCTTTTTGTGTGGAATGAAGAGAATGTAGGGAAATGTTGAAAGGATTAAATAGATTTTTAAAATTGGAAAGTGATACCATAAAATTAAACGATGTTTAACTGATACATTCTAGAGGGGGGAGATAAATTGGGGGGGGAATGAAAACGTATCAACGAAAGAAAAGATTTTAAATACAACATTGGAATTAATTAAAAAAGAAGGTTTTGAAAGGGTAACGATAAGAAAAATTGCAGCATTGTCAGATGTAAATATCGCGCTTGTAAATTACCATTTTGGTTCAAAAGAAAAGTTGATTAGTGAGACGATTAGAGTCTTATTAATTAGCTTTCAAGGCACTTTTTCTATTTTAGATAATATTACAGTGCCAGCAAAAGAAAGATTAAAAATATTTTTATTGGATTATGTACTAGTAATTCGGCAATATCCGAAGTTAGTTAGGAAGATTATTGCAATGGGAACTACGGCATTTACATCTCAATACGAATATGGGGATTTTTTGAAGAGGCTAGGTTTTAGTAAAGTGAAGAATATTTTGAGCGAAATAACGAATGAAACGGATCAGGAAATTTTAATGATGATGACAGTACAAATATTTGGATCTATTTTTCTTCCCACATTAATGATGCCAATTCTCGAATCAGGGGCAGATATAAAAGTACCATCTGTAGAAAAACAGATTGATTTCCTATTTGAACGCTATTTTTATAAAAATTGAGATAGTGGGTGATAGAGATGGCTAGTTTCTTTAGAAAGCATTGGTGTGATATAGGATTAGTGGTCGCTATTGTTGTCGTAGTTTGTTTAGTCGCGAATTTGGGAGAAATGAGTGAAATGAAAGTACTGTTATGGTTAAGTTTTGTGGCCATTTTAGTGCATCAATTTGAAGAGTATCGTTGGCCAGGTTATTTTGCTGGTCTATTTAATGTAGTTATATTTAAAAGTGATATACCAGATCGCTATCCATTAAATACGCAATCTGCTATGGTAATAAATATTTTGATTACGTATGTTTTTTATTTACTCCCGGTTTTCTTTCAAAATATAATATGGCTTGGGTTGGCACCTATTTTAATGGGATTTTTTCAATTCATATGGCATGGTATTTTTGCGAATATAAAAGCTAAAACAATATATAATCCGGGATTAGGTGCGGTTGTATTACTACATGTTCCAATTGGTTATGTATATATGAGATATATTCTTTTACACAATCTGGCTACAAATTTGGATTGGTTATTTGGGGTGATCTACTTTCTAATAGCTACCTATTTTTTAATTATAAAAGGAAATATATTAATGAAAAGTAAGGAGACAAATCATTACTTTTCTAAAAAGCAACTAGGTCCGTACAAATGATACATTGAAGTGATTCAGAATTCAGAGGAAGGGTTTTAGATGCTGAAGAAAGTGCAAGTGAAGGATTCATGAATAAATTATGACAAGAAAATGGAAAATTTTCAGAAAAATAAAATAAATTATTTATTTTTTTCTGAAAATATAATATAGTTATGGCACAGAAAGTATTTTAACATAAGGAGGCTTTTTATGAGGATTAAAGGGAATTACGTGCCGAAAAGGGAAGTTTTACTGTGCTCAAGTTCGATTACGATAGGGGAAGCGTTAGAGCATTTAAATAAAACGGGGTATCGTTGTGTACCAGTTTTAGATGAAAAAAAAGAGAAATTTTTAGGGAATATATATAAAGTAGATATTTTAGAATATAAAGGATCGCTTGATGAGAGTGTAATACAATTATTAAACGATAAAGAAGGATTTGTGAGAGAAGATTCATCTTTCTTTAAAGTATTTTTTACAATAAAAAAATTGCCATATTTATCAGTAGTTGACGAAAAAGGGATTTTCCTTGGAATTTTAACGCATAAAAAAGTTTTTGAGTTATTAGAGGATGCATGGGGCGTTCACTCTAGTAAATACTCTGTCATGATTGGAACGCAAGACTATAATGGAGCAATTCAAAAGTTATCGACAGTTTTAAAGAAATACACTGGTATTCAAAGTTTGATGACTTTTGATAATGATGCCTTATTAGTTCGTAGAATTATGTTTACATTAGGAGAAGAGTTTAACGACGGTGAATTAGAGACATTATTGAAAGATTTAGAAGATCACGGATTTAGAGTTGTGTATGTGGAAGAGATGAAAAATCCACGTGAAGTTGAAACGATAGAGTAACATACAAAAGCCATCTAATTATCTTGGATGGCTTTTGTTATGTTACGTGTGTAAAGTTATTTGAAAATAACGATAGGATAATAGGAGAGATTGTAACAATATTTGTGTAAGAGAATAAAAATTGTAGATAATTTCGATTTTCAAAAAAATCAATTTGAAAATATGTTTTTATTTTGCAACTAAATATGTTACTATATGTGTGATAAAAACAAAGAGGTCTGACAACTATACTCCACGTAATAACACTCTAATGATTTAAAAATTCAAAAAAATCAAAATTCGAAAATAACAATTGTATTAATGATTAGAGTAAAAATAAGGGGAATGGAGAAATTATGGAGAAAGACACTGCTTTGTAAGGGGCATATTTTATCATCTTGAGCAGAGAGGAGGATGCATAGCATATTGTAAAATATAGAGATAAACAATGGAAAAGTGCTATGCAAATGAAGAGCATGAAGGGACGTTTAAGGCCAGGTGATACGGTAGCAATTGGTTTAATGCTATTTGCATTATTTTTAGGAGCAGGAAATTTAATTTTTCCGCCAGTTTTAGGTCAACAAGCAGGAGAGAATGTTTGGATTGCTACAATAGGATTCCTTGTAACGGGAGTCGGATTACCCCTACTAGCTGTAACAGCTGTCGCGTTTGTAGAGGGGGACTTGAAAGCGCTGTCTTCTAGAGTCCACCCTATATTTGCGTTTATTTTCCCATTGATTAGTTATTTAGCAATTGGACCATTTTTCGCAATCCCGCGTACTGGAGCTGTTTCGTTTGAAATGGGTATGAAGCCGTTTTTATCAGAGGCAATGGTTTCAGAGTGGTACATGCTATTTCTTTTCACGATAGTTTTCTTCGGAATAACGTGGTATTTATCATTAAATCCATCTAAATTAGTGGATTGGTTCGGAAAGTTTCTTACGCCACTATTGGTATTAATTGTCGCTGTTATTGTCGGAAAGGCAATTATTGATCCAATTGGAGAGCCGGCTGCGCCGTTAGCTGCTTACAAAGAAAATGCTTTCTTTGGTGGATTTATTCAAGGATATTTAACGATGGATGCAATTAGTGCTCTCGTATTTGGAATTGTCGTTGTACAAGTTATTCGCTCTAAAGGGATAAAAGAGAGTAGTCAAATTGCAAAAATAACAGTCGTATCAGGTATTATTGCTGTACTTGGTTTAACGTTAATTTATTTATCACTTGCTTATCTTGGTTCAACAAGTACATCACTTGGTGTCTCAGAAAACGGTGGTCTTATTTTAACGAATGTTGTAAATGAGCTATATGGGACGAGTGGTAAAATTTTATTGGGGCTTGTTATTATACTCGCTTGTTTAACAACTTCTGTTGGGTTAACATCTGCGTGTGCGGGTTTCTTTACAAACTTATTCCCAAAACTTTCACATAAAACGATTGTAACAATGGTATGTGTATTTAGTTTAATTGTATCTAACCTAGGTTTAACACAATTAATCGCCGTAACATTACCTGTGTTAATGATCATTTATCCAGTTGCAATTGTATTAATCGTACTTTCGTATTTCCATAAGTGGATTGGGAAGCGTAATACAATTTATATTGGAGCTATTTTAGGTGCATTGTTAATTAGTTTCTTTAACGGTTTAGAAAGTGCGAACATTAAAATTGACGTGATTTCTAATGTACTACAAATGTTACCGTTATATAACGAAGGAATCGGATGGTTAATTCCATCATGTATTGGCGGGATTCTCGGTTTCTTCCTCTATAAATCAAATGAATCAAGTAAATTACAAAAGAAAGGTGCTTAGGCACCTTTCTTTTTTTGAAGGGGATTTTTATATTTTGTCTAAGTAATAATTGGGAGGAATGATAAAATGGCTAATTTTGAAGATTTTTTAAATTTGGATTTGCGAATTGGAACTGTAATACATGCAGAGGAATTTAAAGAAGCGAGAGTTCCAGCGATTAAACTAGAAATTAATTTTGGAGAAATTGGGATAAAGCAGTCAAGTGCTCAAATTACGAAAAGGTATAGCCCAGAAGGTTTAGTCGGTCAACAAATTGTTGCTGTTGTAAATTTCCCGCCAAAGCGTGTAGCTGGATTTAAATCGGAAGTGCTTGTGCTTGGCGGCGTTCCTGAAGCTGATGATGTTGTGTTGCTTCAGCCTAATATGGAATTGCCAAATGGAACAAAAATTAGCTAGGGTGAAGGCAGGGGCTAATATGGGTATCGGACGAGAATATTTACAATGTGCGATTTCGAACTTTAAAGCAACAAAGAAGCAAGGGGAACGGGCACTTTCTCAATTATCATACGAACAAATACAATGGTCTTCTCATGAAGAAACAAATAGTATAGCGATTATTATAAAGCATCTGCATGGTAATATGCGTTCTAGATGGACGGATTTTTTAACATCTGATGGTGAAAAAGTTGATCGTGACCGAGATGGTGAATTTGAAGGAGGCTATTCTTCAAAGAAGGAAGCCCTTGTAGCGTGGCAAGAAGGATGGGAATACGTTTTTAATACGATGAATACGATATTGCCGGAACATCTATTGAAGACGGTATACATTCGTGGTGAAGCTCATACGGTCCTGCAAGCAATTGAAAGGCAAATTTCTCATTATGCATTGCATATTGGACAGATTATTTACATCGGTAAAATGTTAAAAGAAAATGAGTGGCTATGTTTAAGCATTCCTAAAGGACAGTCAACTCGTTATGTAGAGAAAAAACGTTCAACATAATAATAAGAAAGAAACCGATAAAAAATGGGGAAAAAGAAAGTCAGCCAAATAATAGATGGTTCTGTAATCATAAGAATACTGCCAAAAATAAGTCCATATACAATAAGAAAGAAATTGAAAAGTGTATTCACAGGGAGAAACCGTGAGATGAACACTTGCTGTCGTTTAAAACAATCACTGTGAAATAAATAAAAGCGGAAGCACCATGTGGCTGTAATAAGATCTTTCTTTCTTACAATTCTTTTTTTGCATGTATGACAGATAAATGGTGGTTGCATTTCATTACGCTCCATTTTTTATTTTCATAATAATGTGAGACAAAAGTAGGTACAAAGTGTAAGTTCCTATATACGCTCCTGCAATAAGGAAAAATGGATTCAGTAAAATTCCATGAATGCTTGTCATGAAAACTAAATCTTGTATTAAAACATCGTATATATTAATGGAAATAATTGTACCGAGTACATACAGTGCCAAGTACGCAGAAATATGTAGCACAATAGAGACTTTTGGATGCTTAGCGGACAAATAAAAAATGAATGATAGAGCGATTGGTAATATTCCTATTAATAGCTTCAATTCATTTCACCTCATTAACAATATAGCCGAAATTTTAACGGTCTATTCTCTAGGGCTTGTACATAACTTGAAATAGAGAGGTGATAGTATGAATCGGGGCTTTTTTTTTATGAAGTTTACAAGCATGCGTAAGTTAGTTTTATTTGTTATTACTACAGTGCTAGCGACTTTTTTTCTTATTAGTATGATGGTAACCTCTATGAAAGAGACGAAGTCAACGTATTTATATAATTGGTTAAATGAGTTATCGATGAATGGTTACATGTATGTACTTGGAAAAGAGAATCATTATTTTACACAGGAGTATCGAAATTTGAATCAAGATTTTTCAATTTCTTCTTTTCTCTTTTCTATGGCTACAAATATTCGCTTTAATGATGTACGCAGTTTTGTCGGGAAAGAGCTCCCTGGGTTTGGTAAGTACGATACAGAAATTGTTATTGCGGGTGAGGGTACAAATTATTCTAACTTACCGATAGAGTCGAGTGTCCCTCTTGAAGAAGTAGTGAAGGAACGGACTAGTGGAACTGGACAAGCACCTAAACAAGATACGAGTAAAGAGAAAAAACAGCCGTCCCAAACGACCGGGAAAAGACAAGTTGCGTTTATTTATCATACACATAGCTGGGAATCCTATTTACCTTTACTTAACTTAACGAATGACCCGAATCCGAATAAAGCAACGAGTTCTGTATCGAATATTTCTATATTAGGAGACCGTTTCCGTGAACAACTAGAAGGTGAAGGAATTGGCGCCACTAACGATAAGAGTGATGTTGGTCAAAAGTTAATAAGTAAAGGTTTAAACAGTAATAGTTCGTATAAGATGTCACGAGAAATTGTGCAGCAAGCTATGGCTGGAAATAAAGATCTTCAATACTTTTTTGATTTGCATCGTGATAGTGCCCGAAAGAATGTAACGACAAAAACAATTGGAGATAAATCATATGCAAAGCTTGCATTTGTAGTAGGGAAAGGAAATAAAAACTATGAAAAAAACTTACAATTAGCGACAGCTTTACATGAGGCGATTAATAAGAAATATCCAGGAGTGAGTCGTGGGGTCATTCAAAAAGGGTTCCAGACAGGAAATGGAATCTATAATCAAGACTTATCAGGACAAGCGATATTAATAGAAGTTGGCGGTGTAGATAATACAGAGGAAGAATTGAATCGATCAATTGATGCACTTGCTAAAGCATTTGGTGAATATTTTTGGCAGGCAGAAAAAGTGAATGGATAAAGTGAAATTTAAATTGGTGAGAGACCTCACCTGATGAAGATGAGTTCACAGTATTTTTGAAAAAACGTAAGTGTAATGCTTGCGTTTTTTCTTTGTAATGATGAGACGTCACAGAATAGACATAATTTGTCGTTGTTATAGTAATATCGAAATTTGTCAATTTATAGTAGGAGATTTACAAAGGGATTTTCGGGAAAGTAGAGAAAATCTTTTTATAAGGAAAACTTTTTATTATGAAACTGGTAGGGTGATTGAAGTGATTAGGGAAATCGAAATAGAAGATGCAGCATCATTTTTGCAATTAAGTAAGCAATTAGATGAAGAAACGAAGTTTATGTTATATGAACCAGGAGAAAGAAAAACTACAGCTGAGCAACAAGAAAAAATGATCCATCGCTTTATAGAAAATGAATATGCAACAATATTTGTAGCAGTTGAAGATGAGAGGATAGTAGGTTTTATATTAGTGAATGGAAATAACATTCAAAGAAAGAGGCATGTAGCAACCATTGTAATTGGTATTTTGCAAGAGTATAACGGGCGAGGTATTGGGACGAGATTGTTTAAAGAGGTTGAGAAGTGGGCAAAATTACATGATGTATGGCGTTTAGAATTAACAGTAATGGCCCACAATACAAGAGCTCAGGCACTATATAAAAAAGCTGGATTTGAGAAAGAAGGTGTCAAAAAAGCTGCTCTTATTATCGATGGAAAGGGCATCGATGAGTATGAAATGGCCAAATTATTAAAATAAGAGGTCGTTATATGAAAAAAAGATGGGCACTACTTGGTATCATAGCTGCAATAATTATTGTTGGAGTAGCAGGAATCAATTATAAAATGTATAAGGATAAGCAGGCGCGGGAAGTAAGTGTAAATAGCATATTTCCGAAAGCAAAAGAAACGATTGCTAATATGGATGGGGATATTGCGGTAATTAATAATCCGAATTCAATGCTTGTACTTGTGAATAAAAGTAGGCGTTTACCAGATGGGTATAGACCGCCAGATTTAGTTATTCCGAAAGTGCGCTACTCTAGTGAAGGTGATCAAGAAAAGAAAAAGATGAGAAAAGAGGCAGCGAGGGCGCTTGAGGATATGTTTCAGCAGGCTGACAACGAGCGTATTTTCCTGTTTGCAGTTTCTGGATTTAGATCTTTTGATCGACAAAAAGCATTAAATACGATGTATAAAAAACAAGATGGAGAAGCAAAAACAGCAATGTCTAGCGCGGTTCCTGGTACAAGTGAGCATCAAACTGGACTAGCTATGGATATTACGTCTCAATCTGCTAAATTTCAGTTAGAGACGGTTTTTGGGGAAACGAAAGAAGGTCAGTGGCTTTCTGAAAATGCCCATAAATTTGGTTTTGTGATTCGATACACAAAAGCGAAAGAGACGATTACGGGCTATCGGTATGAACCATGGCACGTAAGGTATGTGGGAAATCCACAAGCTACATATTTGTATGATAATCAACTGACGCTTGAAGAAGTAACAGAGTGAACAATTGAGGGGAGAGGCGTACAATGACGATGTTATATAAGAAAAAAGTACATGCATATATTACAAGAGAAAAAGAGGGGGTTATGCAATTACTTGTTTTTAAACATCGTGATATACATGAAGCTGGTATTCAAGTGCCAGGGGGAACGGTTGATGAAGGTGAAACGTTAGAAGCGGCTATATTGCGTGAAGTACAGGAAGAATCCGGATTGCGTCATTTATGCATAGAGCGTTTTTTAGCAGATTACATTATACATATGAAAGAAAAACAGGAATATGAAAAACGCCACTTTTTCCATGTAACTTTACTAACAGATGTAAAGGATACTTGGGAACATATTGTAAGTGCTGGTGAGGAAGATAAAGGATTAGTATTTTGCTACGAATGGATTAATATTGCAAAATGCCCTGAATTAGCTGGGAAACAAGGTGAGTTTTTACATTTGTTAGATGAAGTATACGCACAGTAATGTAAGAGTCTGAAGCGAAGGTTAATCCGTTTCAGACTTTTTTTATTTTTCGGGAAATTAAAGGTGTTTAAATAAGGAAATTGAATTTCTTTAAAGGGATATTAATTTAGGATGTGTTGAGGTGAAAAAATGAAAAAGTAAGGGGTATACGCTAAAAAAGTTCATATAAGGGAGAATATAAATGGAAATTCAGTTTAATCCAATCTTAAAAACGGAACTAACAATTCAAGATATTCAAAATGAAATGGAATCTGGAAAGTTAACTTCAAAAGAGCTAGTGATGTATTATCTCTATAGAATCGCAAAGTATGATCAAGACGGACCGAAAATCAATTCAATTTTAGAAATCAATCCAGATGCTATTTTTATTGCAGAAGCGTTAGATCATGAAAGAAAGACAAAGGGTGTAAGGGGTCCGCTACATGGTATACCTGTTTTGGTTAAGGATAATATTGAAACGAATGACTCCATGCATACAAGTGCAGGTACGATTGCTCTAGAACAAAATATAAGTAGTGAAGATGCATTTCTCGTTACTAAACTGCGAGAAGCAGGGGCCGTGATAATAGGAAAAACGAATATGACAGAATTAGCAAATGCAATGTCTTTTAAAATGTGGGCTGGATATAGTGCAAGAGGTGGTCAAACAATTAATCCATACGGAACGGGTAAGGATGGTATGTTTGTTGGGGGCTCAAGTACAGGCTCTGCGATAGCAGTTGCCGCTAACTTTACAGTAGTATCTATTGGGACAGAAACCGATGCTTCTATTTTGAGCCCCGCTGTTCAAAACTCTGTAGTTGGCATTAAACCGACTGTCGGTCTAATTAGTCGTAGAGGAATTATTCCATTCACTTATTCGCAAGATACAGCTGGACCATTTGCTAGAACAGTAACAGATGCCGCTATTTTACTAGGGAGCTTAACTGGAGTGGATGAGAAAGATGTAGCAACTCGTAAAAGTGAAGGTAGGGCATATCCGGATTATACATCTTACCTTGATGCTAATGGTTTAAATGGAGCGAAAATTGGTGTGTTTAACGACGCACCAAAAGATTATTACGAAAATGGTGAGTATGATGAAAAATTGTTTAAAGAAACGATCCAAGTATTACGTAATGAAGGAGCGGCAGTAGTAGAGAATATTGATATTCATTCTTTTCATAGAGAATGGAGTTGGGGAGTTCCGCTTTATGAACTGAAGCATAGTTTAGATAACTATCTTTCTAAATTACCTTCTACTATTCCGGTACATTCTATTTCGGAGTTAATGGAGTTTAATGCAAACATAGCAGAAAGAGCTTTAAAATATGGACAAACTAAGTTAGAGAGAAGAAAAGATTTTCCTAATACGTTACGAAATCCAGAATATTTAAATGCGAGATTAGAAGATATATATTTTTCTCAAGAACAAGGCATTGATTTTGCATTGGAAAAATATAATCTTGATGCGATACTGTTTCCTTCCTATATAGGTTCTACTATATGTGCGAAAGCGGGTTATCCGTCTATAGCAATACCAGCAGGGTATATGGAAAGCGGGAGACCTTTTGGAATTACGATTGCAAGTACTGCCTTTAGTGAAGGGATATTAATTAAGCTAGCTTACGCTTTTGAACAGGCGACAAAACATAGAAAAATCCCGAACTTGTCATGAACAGAATAAACAAAAAGGACAGGGAATTCCTGTCCTTTTTGCTGTGTTGACTACAGTGATAGATTATTCTACTCTGGTTTATAATATTTTAATAAACTGAAAGATAAACAAGCGGAACATAAAATAAGAATAGAAGCGATTATATAAATTGTACGGACACCGAACATATCAGTAATAATGCCAACGCTAAGCATAGAAAGACCAGAAGTTGTTGAAAGAAGGGCGCCATGTGCTGTATACATTTTTGATAATAAAGAAGGGGCGACACTTGATTGTAAAACTGTCGTTTGAGAAATATCTCTAATTTGATAACATGGTCCCATTAGAACACATAGAAAAAGCGCAATAAATCCGCTGCTCGTCATACCATATAAAAATGTAAGAATGCTAAACATAAGAGAGCCAATCGACATGGATCGTATTAAATTGTTTTGAATATAGGAACTCATTTTCCATGCTAATAGACCACCGATTAACGTACCAACATAATAACTTGTATTAATATATCCCCACCATTCTTCGCTTTTATGAAGAATAGACGTAACATATGCCATTGTAATAGCACCAATCCATATTGTCCCTGCGAAAGTTTCAATTAAGTCCATATATGTAACGGTACGGAGAGAAGGATTTTGAAATAAGAGTTTCCAACCTTCCGATAAAGCAGTACTTTTTGAAGAGGGAGGGTCTGCTATTCGTTCAGTATGTATGGTATGTAATGAAAAGTGTAATGCAATGCATCCAAAAATCATCAACATGTTATTAATCATGAGTGTAGATGTAGCGCCAATGAGAAGAACGATAACACTCGTAAATGAATAAGCGGCGGCTTGCGCAATTTGTGTTGAAAAGGAAAAGATACTATTTACTTTTACTAATTTTTCTTTTGGTGTAAGGCGCGGAAGAATGCTGTATAGTAATGGAGCACTCCATCCACTACATAATGAAATGAAAAAAATAAAAGTTAATAGAGCTATAATATTTGTGGATAAGACCGGAAATAAAATCATTAATAATAGTAAAAAGACTGTTTTTAGCCATTGTAGCGTATATAACAACGTATAAGGTGGAAAACGATTTACTATAAGAGGTGCAGAGATGTTAGCAATTAGATTTGTGATAACTTGTAATAGTGGAAAAAGAGCAGTAATAGTAGCTGATTTAGTTGCTATATAAATATGAGTTGTAATAATCATTACATATACGATGTCAGCAAGAGTAATGCATATTTTGGAACCTAAGTAGTAAGTTAGTGACTGGTTTTTCAATAAGAATACCACCTCTAAAAAATAGTATTTAGTAATTAGAATAATTGTAGTTTAAAAATTAAAATTTTTAAAGAATTTCATTTTTTGTCACTTTTTGAAAGGAATTTTCATGTATAATGAAGAATATATTGATATAGTATTATATTAATAATCATTGTAACAGTGAGTATGTACAATAGCTTGTAGCAAACGCCCAAGTGTAAGAAAGGGCGGATAAACCATTCTTTTCTTCATATACATATAGAAAATGAGAAAGAAAGTGAGGGTTGCATATGGCTGCTTGGGTAATTTGGTTTATAATAGCTGGTATTTTATTTATCGCAGAAATGTTGTCGATTACATTTTACATGCTTTGGCTTGGAATTGGGGCTGTTGTCGGAGGTCTTATTGCTTTGTTTGCTCCTGATGCACTACTGTTACAAGTTACTGTTGGTGCAATTGTAAGTTTAACTTTGACATTCTTTACGAAAAGAATTTCAAAAAACTTTCGAGAAGCAAAAGGTTTTACTGATACAGTAGATATGCTTGTTGGTAAAAAAGGGATTATTATGCAAGCGATTACAAATGAAGCGAATGGTATTGTAAAGGTGGATGGAGATACTTGGACAGCTATTGCAGATTCTTCAATTGATGCTGGAGAAAAAGTCGTTGTTATAAAGAGGCATAGTACTATATTACAAGTGAAAAAGGAGAGTGAATAAATATGGTAGCATTAACGTTAACGATTATATTCGCACTAATTGTAGTTACATTTATCGCATTAACAATTAAAATTATTCCTCAGCAAAAAGTTGGGGTTGTTGAAAGATTTGGTAAGTTTCAACGTATCATGCACCCTGGGTTAAATATTTTAATACCAATTGTAGATCGTGTCCGTGTATATCATGACTTACGTATTCAACAAACGAATGTACCACCGCAAAAGGTAATTACGAAAGATAATGTTCAAGTAGAAATTGATACAATTATTTTCTATCAAATTGTTGAACCAGAACTTGCGACATATGGTATTTCAAACTATGAATATGGTGTTCGTAATATTACTTCAGCAACGATGCGTCAAATCATCGGTAAAATGGAACTAGATGAAACGTTATCTGGTCGTGAAAAAATTTCAACAGAAATCCGCTTAGCGCTTGATGAAGCAACAGAAAAATGGGGCGTACGTATTGAACGTGTCGAAGTTGTTGATATTAACCCGCCAAAAGATGTGCAAGCATCAATGGAAAAACAAATGAAGGCTGAGCGTAATAAACGTGCGATTATTTTAGAAGCTGAAGCAGCAAAACAAGATAAAGTTCTTCGCGCTGAAGGGGAAAAGCAAAGTAAAATCTTGATGGCTGAAGGGGATAAAGAAGCGCGTATTCGCGAAGCTGAAGGTTTAAAAGAAGCGAAAGAATTAGAAGCGCAAGGGGAAGCAAGAGCAATTGAAGAAATCGCAAAAGCAGAACAAAACCGTATTGAATTGCTTCGTGAAGCGAATATAGATGAACGTATACTTGCTTATAAATCATTTGAATCATTAGAAGAAGTTGCAAAAGGACCAGCAAATAAAGTCTTTATTCCGTCTAATGCAATTGAAACACTTGGTACTCTTGGGGCAATTGGAGAAATATTTAAAGAAAAACAAGCGAAGAAACTACCTTCAAATGATACAGGAAAAGAACAATAAAAGTGAGGAAGAGAAATGGGATACCATTTCTCTTTTTTTGTGCGTATATTCCGAAAAGCTTGTACATATCCATGTATAAAGAAGGTGATGCAGTGAAAAAGTATGCAACTCGAATACATGGGAAGAAACTAATTTCGTTACTCCTTTTATATGCGCTAATAGTAATTATGATAGCGTCGATTCTGACGTCACTTTTACATACAATGAAATCGAATTATGCAAATCAATGGTTTGGAAAAGTATCGATGCAAGGTTTTGTTCAAATGATAGAAAGTGAGAATCGCTATTATGGATTTGATTATTTTAAGCAGAATAAACGAGAGTCAGTTGGGAATTTAATGTTCTCTATTGCGACAGATTTGAAGATTAAAGATTTAAGAACATTTGTCGGTAAAGAAGTACCTGGTATGTCAAAGTATTATTCTAACATTATCGTAGCTGGGGAAGGGACAAACTTGACGAATATCCCAAATGAATCTAGTGTACCGATTGAAGAAGTAACGAAAGAGCGGAAAGTAGCAAAAGATAAAGTTACAGAAGCGGAAAAGAATAATCCGGTTCAGAAAAAGAACGGAGCGAAAAAAGGTGAGAGTGCAGTATATATTTATCATACACATAGCTGGGAATCCTTCTTTCCATTATTACCAGGGGCAACTGATCCATCTAGCCCAGATGTAAATGTGTCCTTACTAGGAAAACGTATGAAGGAACAACTTGAGGGGCAAGGAATTCCAGTAATTCACGATAAAACGAATATGGGTGATTTATTAGCGAGTAAAAAGTGGGTATGGTATCAGTCATATAAAGCGTCTCATGAATATGTAAAAGAAGCATTAGCACAAAATAATAAAATTGCGTTTCCGATTGATATACATCGTGATGACCAGCGTAAGAAAGTAACAACAAAAGTAATTAACGGGAAATCGTATGCAAGATTATATTTTATAATTGGGATGGAAAATGAAAGGCGTGCTGAAAATGAAAAAATTGCAAGAGCAATCAATAGTTATTTAGATGAAAACTACTACGGATTAAGTAGAGGGATTTTTCCAAAGTATAAAAAAGATGGAAATGGCGTTTATAACCAAGATTTATCGAAAAATGCGATGTTAATTGAAGTTGGTGGTGTTGATAATACGTTAGATGAATTATATAACACAATTGATGTGTTAACAGAAGCGTTTAGTAAATATTATTGGAATGATGCGGAAAAAGTGAATGGATGAGGGACGGGAGACCGTTCCTTTTTTATTTTGAAATCTTAAAATGTGATATAATGGAATTTTATGAATGTTAAATAAAGGGAGAGAGAAACATGCAAATACTACTAATACGCCACGGAGAATCAGAAGCTGATATTTTACATGTGCATGAAGGACGAGCTGATTTTGAGTTAACTGAAAAAGGGAGACAACAAGTACAAAAACTTGTACAGAAAGTGAAAAAAGATTTTGCACCAGATTTCATTTGGGCAAGCACATTAAAACGTGCTCGTGAAACGGGTGAAACATTAGCAGAAGTAATTGGTTGTCCAATTCAATTAGAAGAGGAATTAATGGAGTTTAATAATGGAATACAAGCTGGCTTATCATTTGAAGAAGCAAAGAAATATCCAGAACCAAAGTTTCTTCATGACCGTTTTGAAAACGGAGAGTCATTTATTGAGTTTCGAATGAGAATAGAAGGGATTTTTTCTAAAATTGTGACAGAGAATACATATGATCGAATTGCGATTGTTGCCCATGGAGGCGTAATTAATAGTCTATTACGTGCATTTTTCAATATGCCAATTTCAATGGACTACTATTTCAAAATGGGAGATACGGGAATAAGTTTAATTGAAATTGAGGGTGAACAAAAAACGGTGCATTTCATTAATGATACGAATCATTTGGACGGGATGTAAAGACTTATGTACAAAGTTGCATTTTTTGATGTTGACGGTACGCTTTTAAGCGAGATTGATAGAAGTATGCACGAAAGTACAAAAGAAGCGGTACAAAGATTAATAGATAAGGGGATTCACGTAGTTGTTACAACAGGGAGACCATATAGTTTATGCTCACAATTTAAGGGGTTAGGCATAAATACGTATATTTCTGCAAATGGTGCACATATAAAATGTGGGGAAGAAGTTATACATAAATCAGTACTTTCAAGCGAAATCGTTCATGATATTTCAAATTTTGCTGAATTACATGGTCACAGTGTTTCTTACTTTACAGAAGAATTTGCAATGAATGATATTGCCTCCAAAGATGAACGTGTCATACGAGCGTTAAATGAAACTTTAAATTTAGAGCGGTATCCTGACAAAGTTAAAAACTTGTCAGATGAGATGTATTGCATATGTCTGTATGCCGATGAAGCAGAAGCTCAAAAATTCATTGAAAGATATCCAGCACTTACGTTTGACCGTTTTCATGGTTACGTTATAAATGTATTGGAAGATAGTAAAGTATCGAAGCTAACTGCAATTCAAAAAGTATTGGAACATTTAAATATTAGTAAATCAGAAGCCATTGCTTTTGGTGATGGTGGAAATGATATTGAGATGTTGCAGTATGTAGGATTAGGAGTTGCGATGGGAAATGGTGGAGAGGAGTTGAAGAGAAGGGCTGATTTCGTTACAACGAAGGCGAGTGAAGGCGGAATTTCTTATGCCTTAAAGAAGTTACGCATTATTTAAAACTGATAGCTAGTCAGTGTGAAAAATCCTGTTTTAATAATAGGATTTTTTTGTTCAACAATGTGCTTGCAATAAAAGGAAAAATATGAGTATAATGAGAAAGTAATTAGGTAAGCTAATTATTTAACGAGAAAGGAGAGTGAAGATGAATGGATTCAAGAAAAGATTCTCTTCCTTTAGGGATTGAGCCGTACGCAGAGTTAATCAAAAAGACAGCATCAGCGGAAACGGATCCAATCGCAGCAAAACTTGGTTTGTTAATGTTATGGACGTCTGATAATGTTCTTGATGCTGTTGACGTAGATTTAGCTCCACTTGGTATTTCAGAGAGTAAATTAGATTTTTTACTATTGTTTATTTTGCGTGAAATGGAAGCGAATGGGGAAGAAGTGAACATGAGTCCTTCGGATATTGCGAGTCGATTAGGGATTACACGTGCTTCTGTCACTGGCTTATTAGATTGGATGGAGAAACGAGAGTTAATCGTAAGATTCCACCATTCTAAAGATCGAAGAAGATTAAAGGTGAAAATTACTCCGAAAGGAAAAGAACTAGTTACACATTCTTTACCAACTTTTTGGTTATCTTGCGCTTCGTTAGTTGATGGCTTTAATCAAGAAGAGCGTCAAGTTTTAGAAAAGCTATTAAATAAAATGCAAGCAACTATGCAGGTGAAATTAGGAGAAGGTAGGTAAATAAGTTGATTATGAAGATCAACTTATTTATTTGGACATATAATTAGCTTGCCTTATTATATGTTTAACTAACTTTTTGTACGGTGATAATTTTTGCTATGTAATTAAAATAAATAAGAGTTAAAGGAATGCTATTTTAGTGATCTAGAGGTTTTAAACTAATAAAAATAAATGGTAATAAGGGAGAGAGTTTATGATGGAAATAGGAAAGGAAGTAAATAGTGAAAAGAATTATACAATAATGACAGCTGTATTATGTTGGTCGGGTATGGTAGTTATGTCTAGCCTATATGTAACAATACCTTTAATCTCTCTATTTTCAAACATTTTTAATACGTCATTGACACACTCGGCAGCTACAGGAAGTATATTTTCTGTTGGCTTTGCTATAGGGTGTTTGTTATTTGGGGCAATCTCTGATAAATATGGACGAAAAAAAGTGATTTTTATTGGATTGCTTGCACTGTCGATAGTTTCTTTTTGCTTAGGGTTTGTAGATAGTTTATTTTGGCTTGTTATTTTTAGAGGTATACAGGGGATAGCCGCAGCTACATTTTCTCCAGTAGCGTTAGCCTACGTTGTAGAAATGTTCCCAGTAGAAAAAAGGGTTACAACAATAGGGTTTGTTAGTACCGGTTTTTTAGTAGCTGGAATTGTAGGGCAGGTAATAAGTACTGCTGTTAGTCAGCATTTTGGATGGCATATGGTTTTCTTTCTTCTTAGCATTGTCTATATAAGTACTGCTATATGGGTTTATTATTCTCTTCCGAAAGGAGAGACGTCTCAATCCTATACTGATATTTTGGGACCAATTAAACAGATGGGTAAAGTTTTTACAAATAAAAGCTTAGTATTAAGCTATATAATTGCATTCGTTTTATTAATGGCTTTTGTTAATATGTATACTGTTTTAGGGAATTATTTGAGCTCTCCTACTTACAATTTAACTGCGGAACAAATCCTTTATTTTCGCTTAGCAGGGCTGTTTGGTATGTTGCTGTCACCACTTGCAGGTCGTTTAACAAAGAGGTTTGAAATAAGGAAAGTTCTTCAAGGAGGATTGTTGATTGCTATTTTTAGTCTAAGTTCAATGGGCTTTGTTTCGTATCTATTTCTACTTGTAATGATGAGTGTCTGTTTTGTAATAGGTATTGCTATATCCGTTCCGTCTTTAGTTTCTCTTGTAGGTCAATTAGGAGGGAAAGCAAGGGGAATAGCGGTATCTATTTATACTTTTATTTTATTTTTAGGTACTAGTATAGGGCCTATCATTTCTATTTATCTTATGAAAATAGGAGGTTATGCTCAAACATTTATTTTATTAGGAATGATACTTTTTATTGGTTTTGTAGCTTCTCTATTTATAATTAATGAATGAGTGGAAAATCACTCAAATAAAGGAATGCGAGGATCTTTCATATGCTCGCATAATAAAATATGAATTTGTCCACGATGATGATAAAAGTGTGCAACGATTTCAAGTAACCATTCAAAGCGCGAATAAGAAATCCCCCAATAGGCAGTCATAACTTCTGCTAATTCTATTTGGGAGTAGGAAAGAAATGTTTTAGAGAGAAGGTTGTATCCTTCAATCATCGTTTGTTGCATGTGAGCAACTGTTACGGGCGTATGTTCTATATAAAAGGTATGTAATTCTTTTTCTGAAATACCATTTAAAATGAGTAAATCAGCATGACAAATAAGAGAAAGATGTGCATACATTTCAAATAATGATCGTTTTGAGTGAATCGGTTGTATTTTTAAATCGTTTTCACTATATTGGTTAAGCATATCAATAGAAGTATCAATAGCAACTTTTAGTTGATGTAATGCAGATTGAACAAACATTGTAATTCTCCTCGTCTCCGTATATAATAGTTTCTTGAGGATATTATATCATACTCAAAATTCCGAAAATTCTAGTAGTTTGACTAGCATAATGAAAAGTATTATATTGTAAAAGGTCATATGAAACGTGAAATAGAATGGAATGCAATTATTGAGTTAGGAGTTAGACCAATGAGTTTGAAATATGGAAGAGATACAATTGTAGAAATTGACTTAAATGCTGTAAAACATAATGTAAACGAATTTAAAAAACATGTAAATGATGAAAAAATTAAGATGATGGCTGCTGTAAAAGCGAATGGGTATGGCCATGGGGCAGTTGAAGTTGCCAAAGCTGCAATTGAAGCAGGAATAAATCAACTTGCAGTTGCATTTGTAGATGAAGCGATAGAATTAAGAGAAGCAGGAATTACTGTGCCGATTTTAATTTTAGGATACACACCAGTTGCGGCTGTAGAAGATGTAATTCAATATGACGTTATGATGACTGTTTATAGAGTAGAAGATTTACATGGTATAAATGAAATTGCAAACCGTCTTCAAAAGAAAGTACAAATTCAAGTGAAAATTGATACAGGAATGAGTCGTATCGGTTTACAAGAAGAAGAGGTTAAACCATTTTTAGAAGAATTAAACCGTATGGAGTATGTAGAGGTAGTAGGGATATTTACGCATTACTCTACGGCAGATGAAATCGATAAATCATATACGAATATGCAAACAAGTTTATTTGAAAAAGCTGTTAATACAGCGAGAGAATTAGGAATTCAAATACCATATATTCATAGTTCAAATAGTGCAGGATCAATGGAATTAAGTAACACATTTCAAAATATGGTACGCGTTGGAATAGGAGTATACGGTATGTATCCGTCAAAAGAAGTGGATCATACAATCGTTTCTTTACAGCCTGCGTTGTCGTTAAAATCAAAAGTAGCTCATATTAAACATGCGAAGAAGAATCGCGGTGTAAGTTATGGGAATACGTATGTAACAACTGGTGAAGAATGGATTGCGACTGTACCAATTGGTTATGCTGATGGTTATAATCGTCAATTATCTAATAAAGGCTATGCGTTAATTAACGGGATTCGAGTACCTGTTATCGGCCGTGTTTGTATGGATCAGTTAATGCTGGATGTTTCAAAAGCGATGCCAGTACAAGTAGGAGACGAAGTAGTATTCTACGGTAAACAAGGTGAAGAAAATATCGCAGTAGAAGAAATAGCGGATATGTTAGGTACAATAAACTATGAAGTTACATGTATGCTAGATAGAAGAATTCCGCGTGTCTATAAAGAAAATGACGAAACAACTGCAGTTGTAAATATATTAAGAAAAAACTGAATCATTTCGATTCAGTTTTTTTATTTTTGGCAAGTGAAAAATGCTCTATTTGTACCGTGGAATTGAATGTTCTTAAAACCTACAGATTCCAATGAAGAAATTATTTCTTCATTGGAATAACAAGCTTCTTCAAAAGAAAAGTCACTTCTTGTCCAATTATTATCTATGTCATGGTGAAATAGTATAAAGTTCATTTCTGCTTTTTTATTTTCATTATTATATGTAGAATCAATCGTACAAACATATTCTTTCTCTGAAATATGAAACGAAGCAATCCAGTTTTTAAGAAATCCTTTTTCCATATTCATATCAAATGCGAATATACCCTCGTTATGTAATACGGAGTAAACTTTCTGAAACACACTTTTTAGTTCATCTAAATTCATAATATGGTTTAAACTATCACCGGCAGAGATGACGTAGTGGAATTGCTCATTTATATTGAAATAGCGAGCGTCATCGACGATAAAGGTTGCATCTGGCGCATTTTTACGTGCATACTCAATCATTTGAGTAGAACCATCTATACCAGTTACTACAAAATTATGATCAAGTAGTTTCCTAGTAAGATGACCAGTCCCGCAACAAAGATCTAAAATATGAGAACGTGGTTGTGCATATTGTAAAATGAGTTGTTCAAAAGCTGGATAGGAGTGTTCAGAAAAATGTCCCCAATGTTTATTATAAATAGATGCGAAAATATCATAATTAGAATAAATAAGTTTTTTAGACATAAATATTCTCCTTGCTATTCATTAAATTATAATAATCATGCTTCATCATAATTTTAAAACCGCATTGTGTATAAAGCTTCAAAGCATTGTTATTCTTTGTTTCAACTTGTAATTCAATTGTTGTAGCACCATTTGTGAAGAGCTTATGTGTCATATAGTTTAAAATAGCTTTACCGTAGCCTTTACCTTGATAGGAAGGGTGGACAGCGAATCCTGATAATATAGTAGAATGATCTTGCTCAGTAACTGTAATCGTTCCTATCATTTTTTTATCGACAAGAGCACTGTAAACTTTATGAGAAGGTGAAGTCATCATTTTTTGTAACCATGTAGCCGTATTTTCTACTGAATCACCAAAAGCTTTACTAGAAATTTCAATAAGATCAAGAAGTGATTCTGAAGTTGCAAGAGTAAGCTGTATATTATTATCTGTTGTTTTTTGAAGTTCGTTTGTCTTGAACTCCATACTATATTCACTATATAAATATGGTAACTTCATATGTTTTACAAATTCATTCCCAGAAATAGAATCCCCATTGATAATAAGAAGAGCTTCATCTGTCTCTCTATTTTGTATTTCTTTCATTGCAGTTTGTAAAAGGATAGTTCCGAAACGTTGTTTTCTAAAATGAGGATGTACAAAGCCTATTAGTTCAAGCTTTGTTGGTCTTTCAAAATCATACATATTTAAAGCGCCAATTAATTGAGTGCTGTTATAAAGAAGAAAATCGTTTATATAATCTTCATTTCGATTTTTTAAAAAGTTGATATGTAAATCTGAAGAGTAATCAAGGTTGTCTTGTTGCCCACAAATATAAGCCAAATCCTTCATTTGCTGTATTTCACTTTCTGTTACAGAACGCTTTTTCCGAATATCCATTGTATAATCCCTCTCATTCGTATTTAAAAATAGGATGGGTGACTTAACCATTTCTTTAATTCCACATTACCTTGCACAGATAACAGTCGGTATAAATAACGATAAGGCTGTCTATATTCTTCTAAGTGAGGAATAGACATAATTGTTTCGTAACCACTTTGAAAGGCATGTGCTTCTTTTTCGGTAAGTACATATTCTAGTCCGATAAAATCAAGCTCTCGCGGAGCAACAGCGTAAGCTTCAGTATCTACTAAACCCGTAATAGTTGTACCGTCAGATAAAAATTGAGTAGGATCCATATCAATTAAGACGAGTGTAGATTCCTTTGGTACGGACAGGGAAGAAAGTTGTGATTCAAAGGTAGGGAATGCATTTTGTATGCTTTCATCATCAGAATAAAACATATTCACAAGCTCTTTACTTACGTTTAAAATATGTGATTGGAATTCATCTAGTGGAACTTGGAACGTGCCTGACGGATTTCCTATGAAATCGGCTTTAAATTTATGTATTTCTGCAAGTCCTTTTCCTAGGCTGAATAAAATAGAATCTGGTTGCTCGATAAAAGATTGAACTGTGTTACCTACTAACTTTTCAACCACCACAAATTCACGGCCATTTAAAACATGTTTTTCTAATATTGTTGGGATAGGAAGATTCGTATGTTCTGGCAACAATGTATGTACCGTTTCTAAATGATGGACGTTCCTTGGATCAATTCCAAATAAATTTTTACATCCCCACCAAAAATCATTATTTGGTTCTTCATTCATTTTAGAAGCACGAACGATAACTTCTGTATCTTCTGTTTGAACGAGAAAAACATCACTTGCATGATCTTCATAACCTGGGTGCAAGGCTTGAACGGATAGAATAGGTGAATTGAATAGTTGTTGTAACATGAAAAGACCTCTTTTTCTGTAAATTTATTATATAACAGGTGATGTGTTATGGGGATAAAGATAAAAAATTGAAATCATAGTTACATTTATAGTGAGAACTTATTAAAAATATTATATTTCTCCATTTTTGTGTGAATTGTCAAAAAAAACAGAGTGATAGTATTTGAATGTAAAGCTCGTATCTTTAAAGCTATGAAGAGTAAAAGTAGAATTAAGCATTCGTTTATAAGATTGTGAATCATAATAATGTAGACTATTGAAAATATTTCTCAATAATAAAATGAAGAGAAAAGCATGAAGAAGTAGAATGCATTCATTTATAATAGATTTAAATTAATTAATATAATTAATTGTTAATTTTATTATATTAAATGGATAGGAGAGAATATTATGGCAAATGTACTCGTAATAAATTTCCCTGGGGAAGGTCATATTAATCCGACTTTAGCTATTGTAAGTGAGTTAATTCAGCGAGGGGAAACAGTTGTTTCTTATTGTATTGAAGATTATAGAAAGAAGGTTGAAGCAACAGGTGCGGAATTCCGAGTGTTTGAGAATTTTCTCTCTCAAATTAATATTATGGAACGAGTAAATGAAGGTGGGAGCCCTTTGACGATGCTATCTCATATGATTGAAGCATCAGAGCGTATTGTTACTCAAATTGTAGAGGAAACAAAAGAGGAAAAATACGATTATTTAATATATGATAATCATTTTCCAGTAGGACGTATTATAGCGAATATTTTACAATTACCAAGCGTTTCATCTTGTACAACGTTTGCTGTTAATCAGTACATTAATTTTCATGATGGGCAAGAATCGAGACAAGTAGATGAAATGAATCCATTATATCAATCTTGTTTAGCGGGAATGGAAAGATGGAATAAGCAGTATGGAATGAAATGTAATAGTATGTATGATATTATGAACCATCCTGGTGATATTACGATTGTATATACTTCAAAAGAATATCAGCCGCGTTCAGATGTATTTGATGAATCGTATAAATTTGTAGGTCCATCAATTGCTACTCGAAAAGAAGTGGGGAGTTTTCCTACTGAAGATTTAAAAAATGAAAAAGTAATTTTCATTTCTATGGGAACAGTTTTTAATGAGCAACCTGCTCTGTATGAAAAGTGTTTTGAAGCGTTTAAAGATGTAGATGCGACAGTCGTATTAGTCGTTGGTAAGAAGATAAATATAAGTCAATTTGAAAATATCCCGAAAAACTTTAAGTTGTATAATTATGTCCCGCAATTAGAAGTTTTACAGCATGCTGATGTATTCGTGACACATGGTGGTATGAATAGTTCGAGTGAAGCGTTATATTACGGTGTTCCATTAGTTGTAATTCCGGTAACAGGAGATCAGCCATTCGTTGCAAAACGATTGACTGAAGTAGGGGCAGGCATAAGACTTAATCGTAACGAGTTAACTTCTGAATTGTTATGTGAGACTGTAAAGAAAGTAATGGATGATGTGACGTTTAAGGAAAATAATCGTAAAGTGGGAGAGTCGCTTAGAAATGCTGGTGGATATCAAAGGGCAGTTGAGGAAATACTTGAATTAAAAATGAAGCCGTACGTAAAGATTAAATAGATGTTAAAAACACACTTACTTTTAATTGGTAAGTGTGTTTCTAGTATTACGCGCTAAATGTGTTACATAAAAATAGCGATAAAGGTGAAACTTTTGTGTATATAAACTGATATCTTTGTCTTAGCAGAAAAATTACGTTAAAATAATACTAAGAAAATATATAAGCTTTGGGGGTAATGAATGAAGAAAGTATTTGAATACGTATTATTAACAATTGGCTCAATTATAGTAGCAGGTTCATTAGAGCTTATTTTAGCACCTAATGGATTAGTAGATGGCGGGGTAACGGCTATTGCTATTATGGCAAATAAAGTTGCAGGATTGCCGCTTTATGGCGTTTTCTTAGGAATTAATATCCCAATTTTATTATTTACTGCAAAAGTAATGGGAAAGAAATTTTTTATCCGTACATCTTATGCGAATGTAGTTACAACACTCGGATTAATTTATTTAAAACCATTTCCAGCAATTACGACTTCTGAGTTATTAATTGTACTTTATGGTGGAGTGCTGTTCGGAATTGGTGTTGGGATTGTTGTTAAAATGGGTGGAGCAATTGACGGTTCGGAAATGTTAGCAGTTTGGATGAATAAACACTTTAATGTACCAATTAGTACATTTTTACTTGCAGTAAATGCAGTTATTTTCATCTTTGTTGCAATTTTATTTTCAATCGAACAAGCGATGTTCTCATTAGCAATTTTCTATATTGTTACGAAGATGATTGATTTTATATTAGATGGTATTAATCAAGGTAAGAGCGTTATGATTATTTCTGGTAAGAATAAAGAAATAGGCGATTTACTTATGAAAGAATTGCAACTATCTGTTACGTATCTACATGGAGAAGGTGGTTTTTTAGGGGAGCATAAGAGAATCATTTATTGCATTACAAACCGATTCATTTATCCGAAAATGAAAGATCTCGTTCTCTCTGTAGATCCAACCGCTATAATTGAAGCTTCCTATTCAACAGAAACGACTGGTGTGAAACGTCCGGGAAGGAAAGCTAGGTCAGGTGAGTAACTAGAAGAAGGCTGTCCAAAAAGTTATTTTGGAACAACCTTCTTTTTTATTTTGTTGAATTGTTAGTATGTTACAAGTTAAACCCACTGTTAACAAGTTTCCTTGCAACTAGGGAACCAAGCGTCTTTCAATAATGTAGCCAACGTCTCAATTTTATTTTCCGGAATACTACCAAAACCGAGTAATACATATGATTCCTTGCGTAAATCATTCATGAAATCATATGGAGAAAGTGGGTATAATTTAACGCTTTGTTTTTTAGCGGATTCAATCAGTTCATTTTCATTCATACTGTTATGTACACATAATACAATATGAAGTCCGGACTGTTCGCCAAGAATTTGAACATTAGCCCCCATTTCTTTCATAATGGATTTTACTAACGCATGATGTTTTCTTTTATATAGTGTACGACTCCGATTAAGGTGACGTTCCCAATTCCCGCTTTGTATAAAGTTAGCAAAAGCAAGTTGTTGTATTGTAGCCACTGTTTGTTTAAAAATTCCATGCAGTTCTTGATATATTTTTAAAAGATGTGGTGGTAAAACAACATATCCCATTCGTAAAGAAGGTAAAAAAGATTTTGAGAAAGTCCCCATATAAATAACGCGTTCATTTGAATCAAGACTTTGTAAAGAAGGAATCGGCTTACCAGCGTAGCGAAACTCTCCGTCATAGTCATCTTCAATAATGTATCCATTGCAATCATTAGCCCACTTTAACAATTCTAATCTTCTAGGTAAAGGCATAATAATCCCAAGTGGAAATTGGTGTGATGGTGTAACGTATGCGACATTGGCATTTGTATTGTATAAGCTAGAAATATTAATCCCTTTTTCATCCAATGGTATGGGATGGATTTGTCTATCACAGCTTTTAATGATTGCGTGTATACGGTGAAATCCAGGGTTTTCAATGCCGTATTCTTTTGTAGGGCCAAGCAGTTGAAGTAGTAACCAGAGAAGTGGCTGCGTTCCGGCACCGATCACAATTTGATCAGGTGAAGAATGTACACCGCGAGAATGATATAAATATGTTGATATATGCTCTCGAAGAGCGAATTCACCTTGAGGGTCTTCTTTGGCAAATAGTGCATTTTCGTATGTAAGTATGGATTCTTGTAATGCCCGTTTCCAATTTGTAATCGGAAATTTATTTTGATCAATAAGCCCTTGGCTACAATCGTATTCGAATTTTTCGTCTATCAAATTGCTCGTCTTCTTTGCTGCATTTCGTTTTTTATTTGGGATAACGTCAATATCGAAATTTGCTACAAAAATACCACGTTTCGGTTTACTTTCTACATAACCTTCAGCTAATAATTGTTGATAAGCTGATTCAACAGTAATGCGGCTAATATTAAGTTGTGATGCTAAATTTCTGTGTGAGGGTAGACGTGTGCCAACAGAAATAGTCCTTTGTATAATTTCAGCTTTTATATATTCGTAAATTTGCAAGTAAATAGGTGTGTTACTTTGTAATTGCAATGGGATAGTAAAATCCATATAAAACTCTCCTTTAAAACTGACCTTATAAAAAATACTGAAACTGCCACTTAAGTAAAGGGCAGTCACTTTCTATAATAATGATATAACATTTAGAAAATTAAATAAATAGTTAAGGGAGAGTTAAAAATGAATGTTAAAGAAGTAGTAACAGAAGAGCAATTACATGAAGTATTACCTGTTTTACAGCAATTACGAACACAACTTTCAAAAGAGGAAACAGGCACTTTATTTCGAAATATGAAAGAAGAAAATTATAAACTATTCTCGCTGCGTAATGAAGATGATGAAGTTGTTAGCCTTGCAGGTGTAGCGATTTGTACGAACTTTTATAATAAGAAGCACGTTTTCGTATATGACCTTGTAACGGCAGACGCACATCGTTCAAAAGGACATGGAAATGTATTACTTTCGTATATAGAGAACTGGGGAAAGGAAAACGGATGTGAGTCTATCACCCTCACGTCAGCATTTTCAAGAATTGATGCTCATCGTTTTTATGAAAGAGAAGGGTATGATAAGGTGAGTTATTCTTTTCATAAAGAATTATAAATAATAAGAAGAAGCTGTCTCGAAAAGTTGGGAACAGCTTCTTATTATTATTTCTCAAGTTATTATTGAACCGTAAATAGGTTGTAAGTTATGGTATATGTATTTGAAAAGGTTATATAGTGTTATTGTATCGAATTGTTTTAAGTAATAATAAAGAGAATGATTGGAGCGCTTATACTTGAAAAAAATAAAGAAACTATCAATCCCTAATGATGCTAGAGTTATTGTCATATCGGATATTCATGGAGAATTAAATCTTTTAAAAGAAGCACTACATAAAGTTAACTTTAAAGATGAAGATTATTTAATTATTAATGGAGATCTTTGCGAGAAAGGACGAGATAGCGTAGGTGTAGTAAACTACGTTATGAATCTTGTAAAGAACAATTCAAAGGTTCACGTTGTTGAAGGGAATTGTGAAGTTTTAGTTGATGCTCTTCTAAATGAAAATCCTCGTCTTATTAATTATTTATGTACGAGGAAGCATTCAATTTTTAATGAATGGCTAGAGCAATTGGATTTTTCAGTTCATGAAGGTACTTCAATTCGTGAAGTGAAAGAAGCATTGCTAAGTGAATTTTCACAAGAACTATATTGGCTAACGGAGTTGCCAACAGCGATTGAAACAGAAGATTATATTTTTGTGCATGCAGGGCTAGAAGATAGAGTAGATTGGAAAGAAACAGAGCGCAAAAATGCGATAGCAATGCCGGAGTTTTTTTATAAATCACATAAAGCAAATAAGTATGTAATAGTTGGTCATTGGCCAGTCGTGAACTATTCTGAAGAAGCACCGTCTAACAATCCAGTTATTGATGAGGAGAAAAAAATTATTGCAATTGATGGAGGAAATGCAATTAAAGAAGCAGGACAATTAAATGCATTTATTATTCAGAGGAAACAAACGGGCGATACATTTTCTTATACATATGTAGACTATTTCCCACAGTATGAAGTAATAGCGGATTTTAATGCGAATTCAGAAATGCAGGGCGGAGTGACATATCCGTATTATTACATAGAGCCTATCGAGAAGATGCAAGATTACACCGTATGTAAGCAAAAGGAAACGAATAATTTGCTCACTGTAAAAAATGAATATATGAAACAACTTGAGTCAGGTGAATATACAGTGAAAACCGATATTTCTTGTGCGCAAATAAGCGTTAGGAAGGGAGATATCGTTTCTCTCATTGATGATAGCTGTTCAGGATATGATTTAATTAAAAAAGATGGCGTAGAGGGTTGGATAGAGAAAGGGATTTTGCTTGAGGTGAATAAAAAGGGAAATAATATATTGAGCTGAAATAGGAGGGGATAACCTCCTATTTTTTATTACCTATTTTACAATCACATATTTCAATTAACCTTTTAAATTAGTGGACTGCTTGCTGTCTTTAATAAGTAAATAAATCGTAGTCGGCAGAATGATAAGCGTCATTCCTAAAAGAATTGCTAGTATGCCATAACCACTATAGGGAGCAGAAACGATAAAAGGAAGTATCGCTAAAAAAATCCCTGCTATCATCATTGAAATACTACTAATATTTAAAGCTCTTTTTTCAAGGTGCTTATCATTCCATTCTAATGAAACGGTTGATTTAGTCGTATCAATTTTGGAACTGAAATAACCTATTAATATAAATAAAAGCCCTAATGCTAAAAATATGAAATGATCAAGAGGGAGTGAAAAGCCAAGAGCAATGAGGGCGATGACAATATCGACAAAAAATAAGAATAGTAATATTGTGTTGCCGATCCAATGGAGAAATTTCTGGTTACTCGCTGCTTTAGATAAAGCTAAAAATATAAAGAATAAGAAGGAACATATAATTATATTTACGATTACAAAAGTGCTTTTATCCATTGTTGATGTAGGCGTTCCATTGAAGTCCCATTTCGTAACAATATTTGATGGTAAGAAGAAATATAGAATAATATTTGTGGTAACAATAGTGAGAAATAAAGCAATACTAAATCGATTATTCACTGAATCACCAGCTTTCTAAATCAATAATTGGTATCTAATAACAAAATTATACAATATAATATATGATATTAGTTTTGAATTTTCTGAAAAAACATTATAATTATA
>NZ_QPEL01000230.1:0-596 GCF_008368965.1 Bacillus sp. AY2-1
AACTTTTAGGGGTCACTTCAGTTTCTCGCTCTTTTTTTATTTGTCATAAACAATATATAGTGAAATTTAAGCGATTCTAAATACAGTAAGGCGGATGTTAGTATTTCCTGTCGCAGGAATCGTAATCTCATTAAGAGTAGATTGGACAGAAATTCTTGCACCAGCTACTAATGTTTCGATTGTAGTAAATGAAAGTGAGTCGCCTATTAAATTTGAAGAGAAATTATCAGTTGCGACTGCTCCATTAATTGAAATTCCTACTCCGAGTGGAGCGCATCCTGGCGCAGTTGTAGAAATGGATACGCTAATTACATAAATACCACCGTTGATAACAGTAACTGTATCTGTGCCGTTGAAGATAATATTGTTTACGTTAATTGCAGTACTAAAAATAAAGTTATTAAATTGCAGTACTGTTTGCTGAATATTGTTTGTTACAACAATTGTTGCTACAGGGAAGCTAGGTCCAGTTGGCCCAGTAGGTCCGGTAGGCCCACCAGAAGGTCCAGTAGGTCCAGTAACTCCTATACCAGTAGCGCCGGTAGCACCCGTTGGTCCTTGAATGCCTTGAGGTCCGGTAGCGCCGGTAGCACCCG
>NZ_QPEL01000231.1:0-1040 GCF_008368965.1 Bacillus sp. AY2-1
AAGACGGTTTCAAAAGAACCGTCTTGTTTTTGTTTCTCTATAAAAAGATACAGACTAATTAATTCCATAAAATTAAAAAGTACCTAGATATAAATCTAGGTACTTTTTAAATGAGGATAAAAATGTCAGTAGTTCTGAAATAAAAAGAGTCTAGTACGCTTAGTTTATAAATTTTAAGTTTAACTTCTATTAAAATCTTTTAATAAATTTGGATTATCTATATCATAAAACACTAAGTTTATTGCTTTTATATTAACAGTAAAATCTCTAATGTCATGGGTGTTTAAAATTCTTATTTCCTCAATATTGGAATTTATTGTTACATCAATTGAAATTGGAACTATTTTCAAGAAAAGATTTTCGTTATTTTCCTGAATTGCTAAAAAAATATGGTAACGATAACTAGTTTGATTGTTATCTTTTTGATAATAGAAAAAGTAAGATTCTTTTTCTTGATGTGAAAGGTTTAAAAAAGCGTTAGTTATAGTATTTAACACCCTAGAACGAAAAATATTATTATGTTCTGATAATTCAAGGAGGTTGTTAATAGTGAAATAGATAGTGTCAATCATTTTGCCAACACTAACCCCTTCTTTTTTTATAGTATGATTTATACTATTTGTTACAAAAGTATTGTCGTAATAATCTGTAATCTCGATAGCTTTTTGAAAATCAAAGCTAAAATCCTCAATATTTAGAGATTTTTGAAATTCCTGTGATAAAGTTAAAACCTTATCTAAATATTTTTGGTCTAATTGGTACACCTCTAAATATGAAATAGCATTCAGAGAAGGTAAAGCCATGGTAATCACTCGATTATAAAACATATCATTCACCCTCCTAATTAATTATCTGCACTACACAACTATAATATACCAAAAAAAACTATTTGTGGAATATGAAAAAGTGTTTAAATGTTAAATTAAATTAATAAATTTGAATTTCTATAAGTTTTTAATGAGAATTTATTAGCTTTGTATACGAAATAAACCTTAATAGAGTGAAAGGTTTATTTCGATAGCTATTTGATAGTATAAGGA
>NZ_QPEL01000232.1:0-2173 GCF_008368965.1 Bacillus sp. AY2-1
TTTTTGTGTTTATTTTTATTGTTTGAAATATAAAGGTAAGAATTACCTTTTGTGAAAATATAATCGAGATGTAAAAAGAATATTTGTAATCTTACATAACCTTTTGTGTTTTTAAAGGATTTTACATAAGAAAAAATCTATAATTAAGGTAGTTAACATATATTTTTGATGGGTGTGGGGGATTATGAAAGAAATATGCATGTTATTAGTGGCTGTTATATTATGGGGGACAGCTATTGCACCAACAAAATGGGTGTTAGAATCTATTCAGCCGTTTACTTTGTTGTTTATTCGTCTTTTCTTTGCAGGTGGAATTTGTATGCTATTTTCATTTAAGCAACTACAAAAATCAGTTGTACATAAAAAAGTTCCATGGCAAAGAATGAGTTTGTTAGCCTTTACCGGTGTAGCTGGGTATTTTATGTTCACATCGTATGGTATTTCTTTAACAAGTGGATTACATGTTAGTATCATAGATGCTGCATTACCATTAGTTACAATTCTTTTTTCAGCATTCTTCTTGAAAGAGAAAATTCGATTGAATTATTGGATAGGGATTATATTGGGTGCTATAGGAGTACTCTTTATTACGATTCCATCTAAAAGTGCTGATCAAGAAGTGTCTTTAATAGGAGATATACTGATATTATTAAGTACTTTTCTATTTGCTTTCTACACGGTTTTGCTAAAACGACCAAAACAAGAACAGTATTTATCAAACGAGGTTTTTACAACATTAACTTTAATTATCGGAGCTGTTATTCTATTACCGTTTGCACTGGTAGAAATTCTTTATTACGGTTTACCAAAGATTGAAACTTGGAAAACGGGACTTAGTGTAATATACCTTGTTATTGGAGCAACAATTTTAGCATATTGGTTTTGGAATAAAGCGCTAGAGAGAGTTTCAGCATCAGTAAGCGGATTATATTTAAATGCATTACCATTAATAAGTATCGCTACTTCAATTATTCTATTAAATGAGTCTCTGACATGGAGGGTAATAATGGGAGCGAGTTTAGTTTTAATCGGAGTAGGATGGGCGGATAAGCAAAAGTTATGTAATCTATTAAAAGGTAATAAGGTGGAGAATAGAGACTGTTAAACAGTATGATTTATATAATTGAAATGTTAAAAAGATACCTTATATATGAGGTATCTTTTTTATTTAGCAAAGATAATAGACTAAAATTAGTATGGATATTCTTTGCTGTATTTATATGTGTCGAAATCATTTTGAAATATTGTTTGAACAAGTTGTATACATTCAGTATCATAAAAGCTTTCAAAAGTTGGATGACGGGGAAATAAAGGATCAGTAATATCAGCTTCGCTAAAATTCCCTTTATAAATCATGGCGGAAGTTTGATGATGCCATGATGTTGAGAACTCATTTATTGGTGCGGTTTTTAATTCGAAACGCTTTTCTAATTCTTTCATTTCCTGATCGAAGTTTTCTAAGTATATATAATTGGTCACATATTCTTCTTCACCAGCTATATATTGTTGTGTGAAATGTGGGTTAATATCACTTGCGTGAGCCCCTTTCATAAATAGATAGTATAAAAATTGTTTGAATGAGATCCCTTTGGGGGAATTTTCATCTTGATATAAAAACTTTCGGATGGGTTTCCATTCCGGATTTTCCATATAAGGAGGTCCAATTAAGGACACGAAAGAACTGACTGCTCTCCTATAAGGGTTACGAACAAGTTTAAACGTTTCTTTTTGTTTTTCTCGTAACGCTACACCTAGTCGTACACTATAGGCAGGTGTACTTTTGTATATATCGTATTCAAAATTATGAATGAAAGGACTATAACTTAGAGCTGTTTGCAATAAATCAATCTGGTAAAAGAACCAATTGGCAAGAGAAGTGCAACCGCTTTTTTGACTCCAAAATAGAATGATGGGAAACTTCCTATGATAGTGTGGGCTTCTTGAATGGGCGCTTATGGTGTTTAATAAATAAGGATTGAACAAGTTCTACACTCCTTTCACTTGTTTTACTGATATGTATGAGGAATAAAGAGGTGGTATGAGAGTCTTTTTCATCTTTTTTTAAAAAATGAAAGATTAATATTGACTATTAGTATATAGAGGTGTAATATAGAACAAGTCGCCGATGACAATAACGTCGCAAGCGACAAACAAAATGAAAAACTTAGTTGAC
>NZ_QPEL01000233.1:0-5181 GCF_008368965.1 Bacillus sp. AY2-1
CTGATAAAGTTTGTAAGTATACGTTGTAGCCTTACTCTACTTCTCTCAATTATCTTTTCCCTATTAAGACTGAAGACTATAATTATGTTGCAGAAGAAATAACATATTCTCATGTAAGACACACTCTCTATTAATAATATTCATCATTATCAAATTAAAAGATTCGAGATCACTTAAGTTACTATCTTTTTTTAATAATTTAATATGTGCAATCTTATACAGTCTTTCCCATGATTGTTTTATATCCATTAACTCACTAGTAATATGAATAAATTTATCTTTAAATAACGCGTTCATGTCTATAAGTAAGTCATATAAAAAATATCTACTCCATCTCATATCAAATAAACATTTCAAATACAAAGGAAACATATTTCTTTGTTTATGAAAATCTTCATTTATATTTTCTTTAAGTTCAAGGGCTGCAATCTTACCAAAATAATATATCTTATTGTTTTTTTGCATAACTAAACCTCGAACATACTCACTTGATATTTTTTTTAGTGTTCTCAAAAAAATATCTTTAAGGTTTTCCATGCTTATTTTTTCCTGTATAATCACATCAATTGATGAGTAAGATGAAATTCTTTCTATACCTTTTGCTTGAGCCAATTCAGGTATAGCTTTTCCTCCTTTCCAAAAAGAATGAAACTCCTCCATTGATATCTCACCCATAAATTTATTAGGAACTGGATCTTGAACAAATACTCTATCTTCTGTAAGTTTGTTAATTGCGAGGTAATGGTCTGTAACATATTTATCCGTATGGACATCTATATGACTTTTTATAAATTTGGGGTTCAAATAATCATTACTATATGGTAGAAAAAAGGTGCTTCCTAAGGCAATAAATACTTCTTGACGATTCAAACATTCTTTTATATATTGAAGCCCCTTTTCAAAATTAGAATATACATGTTTCTCCATACGAAATGTTTGATTATATTCTAACAACTGTGTATATCTAGCTACAGAAGGTACCGATGTGATAGTATCCATACGATATGCTGGTATACTATATAACTCTTCATTGGCTATTAAACTCATGTAACTAATGCTACCCATACTTTTTAATTTATCGTGAAGAATTGGTATATAGCATGAATAATAATAAGGGACATCAAAAGTTGGAATTAATTCTTTCATTTTCACTACAGCACTCACCCCATATTTATTTTTTTACAGCCCTATCCAGTTCTCAACAGTATAATTCAACTGTAAGTCCTTAGTAGCTTTAAATTTTCTATGTGGAATAGGTTGTCCTAATTTATCCACTTCAAAGAGCCTAAAGCCTCTTGAAAACTTAAACCTGCATGCAAGGTCCCTTGGTACTTTAAAATTACCTGCAAAACGATTTTTTTCTATTCTATCTAGTATCATGCCTACACTCATATAAATTCGTTCACCAACTGGTGTATTTTCAGGTACTTCGACTGTTACAGAAACATCTACAAATTCTGATAATGTTTCTATTACCTTATATTTTTTAGGTATCCCTTTTACACCTTGTGTTACAAAGGTAACTTCGGCTTCTCCTATTTTCTTAGGTATAATTGTTCCATCCCCCATAACCTCTAGCACGTCTGGTTTATCGACTACAAACACACCATCTAAAACACTCATTTCAAAACCACTATCGTACGTAACAATTGGATTAATTTTCACTTTCATTCCAGTTAATCCAACTACATCTCGCCCATCTAATGTAACATTAACTATATTGCCAATATCTCCAAAAAAATATATTAATGGTAGATGCATACGTTCTCCCCAGTCTTTTTCAAAATGTGCACCATTTGGATCCTGATAAAAAATTAAATCATCTCTATATTTGTAACCATTTTCCAATAAAGTTTCTGCAATATCTCTCACATGTTTTACCAAGAAAAAACCTTCCGCACTACCTATATCCATCCATATTTTTAAGTCTTTTTTCCCTTCATACATTTCATATAATTTTAATTCCGAATGATCATCTTCAACTTTCACAAAGAATGGGGATAACATCCCAATTTTCCCAAACACTTCAGGATTGCGGAAACCAATATTATAAGTTGATAAACCACCTGCTGATGACCCTATTAGAGCTGTATTTTCAGCACTAGTCAATGTTCTAAAATTTTCATCAATGTAAGGTTTCACCTCATTGATTATAAATTTTTCATATAATAACCCAGAGCATTCTATATGTTTATCTGGTGAAATGAAATGACAAAACTCATTATTTTCGATGATTCTTTTATGTGCTATACCTACTATTATTATCTCTTGAATTTTCCCTTCATAAATTAGCATATCAGTTGTCTTGTGGACATTCCATGATTCATCATTTTTTATTACTGGTTCAAACAAGCGCTGCCCAGCATGCATATATAATACAGGATACTTTTGGTACGAATTGCTTTCATAACCAGGTGGTAAATATATAAATAGTTTTCTACTATTCTCAAGTATTTCAGAATAAAAATTTTCAGTCGTAATCACTTTAGAAGCTCGTTCCATAGTAACCTCCAATTTTCTATTTTTCACTTTCATTATTACAGTTCTCTTCAAATTTCTTAGCTTAAAAACGTACCCTTTATTAACTTTTAAGAGAATTTTTCAGTAAAAGCTTTTGTTTTAGCTACCAGAATGAAATTCCCCCGATTTTAATTACAATTGTAAAAAAAAGTAGACCTAAATAGTTAAGACTCCACCAAGATAGTTTTTTCTGCAGTTTGCCACTTTACAACCACTTCTCCAGTTCCAAAACTCGGGGTCAGATACTTATGATTCTCTCCGCCTTCAATCAATAGTGTGTTATTGATCTTTCTAATAAATTTAAATTCTAGCAAGGTATCAGCCGGAACACTTATATCAAAATAACCCGTAGGAAATTGAAACATTATTTGATTGAAAAATGGCCCTACCGCTTTGCAAGGTTTCATATTTCCTAATGAATATGTGTTACCCATTATAAAAACATCACAATCTGGTATTTCGTATCCATTTTCAATAACAAATCGAACACAAACTTGCTTTGTATTTAAGACCTCTACATGTTTATAGATATTACTCCTAGTTCCTGTATCTGTTAAAACAGTAATTTCATATTTACCATCGTTCACTGCTGGAACTTTTACTTTTATACTAGTATGTGACCATGAAACAACTTCCGCCTCTTTTTCCTCAAATAATACTGATCCTTTTTTAGAAGTAAAACCACATCCTTCAATACAAATTATTTGACCAACTGTTGTCATTTTATGTCCCACAGTCCCTATTAAAGGTATACTATTTACTCCTTTATGGTGCCAAACATGTACTGACCCAGGTCCAAGCCATAATGAATCTATATTATTATTTTCAACTCTAATTGCTTCACCATCTAAAAGGCCATCTAGTATGTCCTTATACTTTCTAGAAGGAAGAATTGTTTTAACATCTTTTATTTCATATCCTTCTGTTAAATTTCGATTCAACGCTATTAATACCACATCACTTCCAAAGTACCTTTCATATACATAAATATCATCCGTTATATATCTTTCTTTGGTATTTCCATATGGAAGTGCATAATTTAAACTACGAAGCGAAGATAAAGATTGTATTATCTTAAAGTTATCTGTATTCACATCAAAAGATTCCATTTGACCACGATTGTTCGGATCTCCATTTCCAACCATATACTGCTCTGTCCCATAGTATACAGAAGGTATTCCCCTTGAAGTTAACAAGAATGCTAATGATTGTTCTATTCTACGTTTACTTTGTCCATTAATGTGAAAACGGTCCATATCATGATTATCAATAAAAGTAACAAGATTATTTACATCATTATAAATTTGATATGTTTCTTCAATCATTTTGTGTAACCCACGCATGGAATCCATTCCATCTCGAAAAACTTCACGTACTTTATGAGCAAAACTAAAATCTAATAAACTCATACCACTATTATTTGCAAAATGAATATTTCTATGGTCATACTCATTCGGATTGATATACCATTCACCAAAAATAAATACTGGTCTATAATTATAGATTGAATTTAGCCAACTTTTTTGCCAGCCATATGACATGTGTTTTACTGCGTCAACTCGTATACCATCTATCCCTTGGTCTAGCCATAATTTAATAGCTTCTTTAAAATACAAATCAATAGCTATATTTTGGTGATTTAGATCTGCAAGATCAAATAAATTACGATAAACTCCGTCTTCATATTCTTCAAAATCCGTCCCACCATTATGATGAAAATAATGATTGTAATCATTATCATATCCACCAAGTAACAATCCATTATCATATAATCTACCATTTTCAGCATAGGTCGCATCATCATGTAATGCAGGCGAAGTGTGATTAGGTGCAAAATCCATAATAATTTTTATGTCTTTTGCATGAGCGGTTGTTATTAAGGTTTGAAAGTCTTCAAATGTCCCAAAAAAAGGATTTGTTCTTTTAAAATCACGAGCCCAATAGCCATGATATGAAGTACTTCCTACCAAATCATTTATTGGAGTAAAGATATTTTCTACCGGTTGAGATATCCATAATGACGTCACACCTAGTTTAGTAAAATAATTTGTATTTAATTTTTCAATAATCCCTATCCAATCTCCACCAAAGTATTTCTTTTTATTTTTCCTAGATTCATCGTATAATTCCCCTTTGGGATTATATGATGGGCATCCGTTATGGAATCTGTCCGTTACAATTTGATATATTATATCTTTAGAAAAATTAACGTTGTTCCTATTCACCTGAAGCTTATCTTTTTCTTTCAAATGACAACCTCCATTCCATAGAAGCATTTACAAGCTATTTTCAAACGTTTAGCACTCTACCCTTAAGTACTATTTGAAAAATAGTTAAAATATATTTCGCCTCCTAACTAGTAACTCATGTTTCGATTCAATTTTTCATACAAAATAATGTCTACAAGTGGGTTCTATATTTGTCCTATAAACTGTACCATTTGATTTATGTCGAAGTAAGGGAAAAAATGTCATTATATAGGGAGGGTAAATATAGAAAATTCTTACATAGAATTATGCTTGCAAAATAAAGCCCCAATAAAATACATAGACAAAACATTTTTTATTTGGTAATATTCACCTGAAAATATTTGGTAAAACTTTATGCAGAGAGGAGTATTGAAAGTAAATACTAGATTATTAATAAAAATACTATTTATAC
>NZ_QPEL01000234.1:0-3080 GCF_008368965.1 Bacillus sp. AY2-1
CTTCATTATGCCTAAATTAACTTCTAAATATATTTATTTTATAATTTTTATATAACAAAGAAAACATACTAAGATTAGTAGTGCAGACCAAGGCATTGGTTCGCACTACTATTTTTTATATAGTAGAAGTGAAGAAAGGGTCGTGGGTGCTTTGGGATTTTGAATCCGTAAAAAAAACTGACCTTCTTCACTTACCTTATTTGAATCAGTTTTTAGTATGTTGGTCCTCGAGATCGTGTATAAGAAATGGGAATCGATAAGTGTAAGATGAAGACTTCAATTTTCCATCAGGAGGAACTTTATGAGACACGTAATTGCTTTTGATATCAGTATGGGTAAAAGTTATATGGTAATTTATAATGCACAAAAACAATGTATCTTTGAAAAGGAAATCCAACATTTGAAACCTGATTTTAAAGAGCTACAAAAAAAAGATATATGAGCTTACCGAGAAAACTGGTAAATTACCTGAAATTGTGTTCGAGGCAACAGGAATTTATTCTAGACAGCTAGAACGATTTATGCAGGATAATCAGTATACATATTGTCTATTAAATCCCTTAGAAGCAAAACTACAATGTGATTCCTTACGGATTCATAAAACGGACCGAAGTGATGCACATCGCCTAGCTCTTACCCACTTTACAGCTACCCGAAGGGTATCTCATGGAACGAATCACATATTCCATCAGTTAAAATCTCTTTCGAAATTCTATAGCGAACTAGATGGAGAATTATCAGTGATTCGTAGTCGTATGCATAAAGTTATTCAATTAACATTTCCTGAATTAGAAAAAAATGTTCACGAGTAAATCTGAGTTATTTTTAAATTTTGTTCAACTATTCCCCCATCCAGATTGTGTTTTAAGTCTTTCTAAAACGATTATAAAAAATCGTATTCGTGCTAATACCAATAAAAAAATATCAAATATTATGGCAGAGAAAAAAGCCATTCAAATACTTGAAATAGCGAAAAACTCCTATCCAGCTGTTTCTCAAAATGATGTCTTGTGTGATCAACTTAAAGCATACGCAAAACGTTATCAAGAACTACTTCAACAAAAGGAATGTTGTATTAACAAGATGGTATTTATAGCCGAACAACGTGCAGAGTATAGTATCATTCTGAGTCTTCCCGGAATTGGACCAAATACAGCGGTCCGCTTAATGGCTGAAATAGGAGATATAACTCGTTTTGCGAATAACAAGCAATTGAATGCCTATGCCGGTATTGATATACGTCGCTTTCAATTAGGTAAAACTTTTTATAAAGATAAAATTAATAAACGTGGAAATAAATATTTACGGAAATTACTTTTCCTAATCATCCAAAATATGATTAAACTACGGCGTTACGGACGAAATCACATTATAGAGTACTACGATAAATTAAAAACGCAACCCTATAACAAATGTCATAAAGTTGCGTCCATTGCATGTGTAAATAAGTTATTGAAACTTCTACTTCACCTTATTACACACAATATACACTATGATTATCGGTTAGCAGCCTAACATCATAGTTTCATTCATCATACCATATCCGCCCCTAGTAAAAAAATGAATCCCTGCTAGGGGTATTTTGCATGTATAAAAATGGATACCTATATTTTGTGATATCCAGTCCATTAAAAATCTAAAAATATAGGTTGACTAATCGTAAGAAAAAGCACCCATTTCGAATGCTTTTTGACTTAAAGTAGATTCTCTTTAATTTTATTAATTATAATTTGAGCTGCTGATTTATCATCTTGTACCTTTAAATTTTTCCATCCTACATGAAGATTGAAATTAGTACATTTAGCTCCGCCATAAAAGGAATCATTGTAATAGGTTAAATTAAGTTCCCAATACTCGATTCCGTTCGTTGGACTTTCAATTGTATAAAAAAATGTTTTAATCTCGCTGACTGTATCTCTTATAGTATCCATACTAACTCCTCCTTCTCTTCACTCTATCTATTCGACAGAAAAGGGAAAAGTCCTACAAAATAGAAAGTCATCACAGAAAGTGACAGCACTAATGTCTGTAAATAAAAAAGTTCTTTACTATAATAAAAAACCTTCTTTCCATATGTACGTAGAGTCCTAAAATAGTAACTCTCATTATTAAAATATGAAAAATATCGACAAATTGATACAACTCTTATCCTATTATTTTATTTAATAGTTTTCCTTAGAAGGCTTATGTTTTTCATTGAGGAAAAATATGATTGCTTAAAGTATGTGGTAAAAAGATCTGTTCATTGACTCTTCTATTTCATGTACGCTTATAAACTCAATTTTCAATCGTTTCTTTATAGTACTTTGCGATAAGCTTTATAAATTCAATTATTGGGTAGGTAACTAGAGAAGAAGATTGTGTAAAGTGAACATTTTCTCTTTGAAGTATTATGATAAGCTCCTCTACCGTCATTTCTTTTTGTATGATTTTACTATAATGTTGAAATACAACTTGTTTCCATTTATAAGAGGGGCCATGAAAATAGGTTTCTCCTTTTACAGGATAATTAAAAATCATTTCTAATTTTTCTCTTCTTTTTGTTTCTCCTACTTTACCTTTCATAAAAAAACACTCCTTTAAATTATTTTACAATACAAAGTTTTATTACGACTCTATATGTATATATTTATCGCAAAGTCAACTTTCTCCTACCGATTTTTATATTTAATAAAATTCAAATTATAAAAAGTAAATCTTCAAATATTGATGTACCAGTTTCCAAAAACAATAGTAAAGAACAAACTCTACTAAACCAGTAAAAAAATACAATGTATGACCTTGATATAGCACATTTTGAACAATGTATGTTTAAAAGTGAAAGTAATGTAATTTATTATCATAGAAGTATTCGTTAAATTTGAATTTAACGAACAGTTGGAAAAATGAGAGTTAACCCCTTCCCCATTGTTGTAGAAAGACATGAAAATGGATACTTTTTAGACACGAAAGTAGATACTTCTAGAATATCTTTCGTTACTAATATAAATTCCAAATGAATTTTCACTTCACATTTAATTAGGTTTTGCTGAAATGCAAAAAAAGAGAGCAAAACTCTCTTTTTCATTTAATCAATATTA
>NZ_QPEL01000235.1:0-5955 GCF_008368965.1 Bacillus sp. AY2-1
TTCTTATACTATCAAATACTAAAAAGTCTTATGGGAATTCCACAAGACTTTTAATAGAGTTATATTGTTTCTATGAAATTATGATAAAAATTAAAGCGACTTATTAGTTCTTATAACTTCTTGATAGAGAATCGGTGACCACTTATCACTAATATAATCTTGGATAACCCAACCAACTCTTTTTGGATTCTCTTGTTTAATATATGCCGCGATCTCGGGATTTATATAAGACGCATAATAATATGGACTATTCCATGCTGTACCACCCGAAGACAAGCTTGTAAAATTAATATATAGATGATTTAAATCCTCGCTATTGTTCATCGTTTCATTGATTGTATCTTTAATAGATTTTACTTTCTCATCATAACTCACTTTATATTTATCTTGTACTGTTACATTTACATTTTTGTTTACAGTTGTGGTAAACGTCTCATTATCTGGCCAATAAAAATTATTATATCCTCCAGATTCATTACTGCCACTATATCTTTTTAGTAGTACAATTTTCCCACGAGCATCTCCAAGTTTTATATTTCCTTCTGTTTTTAAAAAGATAGGATCAACAAAATAATTTTTTTCAAACGTACTACTAAATGAATCTTCTGCCCCTTTCATATCCTCATACTCTTTTTTTAAAGACATAATAATTGTTTCACTCGGGTTATCTTTTAAAAATTGTTTCGCTTCATTTATGAATTCATGCAGTGTTACGTAAAGATATAATGGCCCATGATGAAGAACTATCGTATTATCATCTGTTAAACGTCCTCTTATATCAAAAATGCGAGCTCCATGGTCCATTTGATAGCGAAAATCATATTCTTGCGTCATTCCCCACACTTGCTTAATCGGATTTTGCAACTTGAACGTCCCACTATCGTGTGTTCCTGGAATTGAAATTCGTGCTAACGGAATATTATCAGGTATAGGTTGCATCCATTTCGACCAATTTTCAAGCTCATTAACAGAGCTAGCTGCAACTACTCTCTTATCATGTAAAGCAAATACAAATGTGATAAATATTGTACTACATATGAATAATTTCAAAATTAACTTCTTATTTCTCATTATTATCACTCTCTTTTTCTGTTTTTATATCAAACTTATTGAATATAATATAAGCTAGTTCATAAAAAATAAATAACATTCCATCAATATGAAATATTGCATAGAAGTAAAGTTAAAAAATCATTCACATATACTAAATTAGAAAAATTTAAAGGAACTTCATCTGAAGTTCCTTTTGCTTATTTTATGTTCAATACATATGAACCATCTTTATTCTCATATTTATAGACGTATAAATAATATTTTCCTGGCTTTGCATTATAAGTTCCTTTAACTACATTTCCTTCATTTTCACCATATGCTACATAGTTATTTAAATCTGATTCATGATGAAGTACCCATGTCATTCCGATATTTTGTTCATTTAGTAGAGAAATATTAATATTTTCCGGCGAGTCAATTTGGAAAGTAAATACATCTACTCTATCACTATTATGTAGCGTTCCTTTCACCGGTGTATGAAAGTTAACTTTATTTGCCTGTCTAGGCTCATTATTTGGTTCATTTTCTGTTACTTGTAATTCATTCCCACCGTTTGGTTTTCTTTGTTCATAGCCTAAGTTTACTAGTATAGACTTCAAATCTGGTAAAACACCAATTTTATCTGCATATGGATCTTTAGATTTTGTTCCTGTGCTCTGGTTGCTTAATATTGCTCTTAGTTCACTAGGTCTATATGGTTGTCCTAAATTTTCTTTAGCAATGCTTTGTACTAAAGTCGCTGCCCCAGCAATAATTGGCGAAGCACTAGATGTTCCGCTAAAGCTTGAAGTATAAAGATTTACAGCACTTCTACTTTGCTCGGCTGTAGTTGTATCTACATTTTCTCCCCATCCGTACACATCAATACGGCTTCCATAATTCGAAAACCACATACGTTCATGAGGGAAAGATGAAGAGCCAGCTCCTACCATAATTGCACCCGAATCTTTAAAATCTTTACTATTACGATTTAAGACTTGCTTACCCTTTCTATCTTTGAACTGATCTAAATCATTCCACCCATTTGCTCCAGCCTCTATAATTACAATTCCCTTATCTGTACCAGCACGAATTGCATCAAAAATATCTGGTTGTACTTCAACAGGTAAATATTTATCACCATATCCATCAAAGGATGCTTGCGCCTCTAACAATAAAACATCCCCAGCTTCTAACTGATTTACAGCGCTTAATATTGCATCAGCCGTATTATACTGTCCGTTATCTCTTATTTGAGAGATAACCTTTGCTTTCGCTTTTGGCGCAATCCCAATATTCCCGACTTCATTGTCCTCAGAGGATACAATTCCTAGTACAGACGTCCCATGACCGACATGCTGATTTATATTTCTTCCAGACATTAATTCAATATTTTGATGTAATAAATCCTCATGATTTAATAGCCATCCGTATTCCATATCAACAAAAGTGATACCATTTCCATTACCGCCTTGAACTCCCCAGGCGAAAGGCGCATTAATACCGTATGGGGCTGCTTCAAGATAACCTTGTTTTTTAAATCTAGGATTTTTATTAGGATTAAGAGCTACACTTGATGATTGCAATTCAGGTGGCATTATTTTCTCTTGTTTCTTCATATACGCATCTTCTATTAAAGAAGATGCCTTTAACTTATCTACTATTTCTTCTTCATACCCACTATTTTGATTTTGAAGAATATAGTAGTTTAATAAACTTGTAGATACATGATTAGGTGCTTTCACTTCAAGGTTTTGTATTTGTTCCGGGCTTACAGATGTGAATAAACGAGTAAATGTTACATCTGGATATTCTGTCAAAAGATCTTTTATTACTTTATCATTCGTTTGAGATTGTATTTGTTTTTCAATACCATCTTCATATGGAAAATCCAAATCTGCTTTAAATTTTACAATGATTTGCTTATCTGTTTCTTGTTCTATCCCTAATTTACTCTGCTGTTCTATAGAATCAGCATGTACACTATTGATAGTGCCTCCTGTTCCTAAAAGTGTTGTAATGATTACAGTTGACGCATACATTTTTTGAAATATTTTCATTACATCAATCCTCCTATTAATAATTATTAATCATTATATTAATATATAATGATTTTATTTCTATAACGTATTCCCTTTCTACTAAATAGATTATAGTAATCAGAAATATGAACTTCAATGTATTTTCATATGCAATATTTCATATTCTGACTCTACACTACACGAATATGAAACTTAAAGTGATTATTTATTTTATATGTGCTAATATACTTACATTAATATATTACGCATATAAACATTCTGAACTACATTACTTAATAGTTTCACCTTAATTTTTTCTTAGGAGGATTTACAATGAAATTACTAAAAATAAAACATATAATCCCTTTATCCGCGGCTGCAATTACATTCGTATGTAGTCAAAGTACAGCTGAAGCTTCTACCATTCATACAGTAAAAAAGAACGATACACTTTGGGGCATTAGTAAACAATACGGAGTTTCAATACAATCCATTAAACAGGCTAATAATAAAGGAAACGATAAAACCTTTATTGGCGAACAGTTACATATTCCAGGGTCCGTGAAATCAAATGAAATCACTGTTCCTCAAAACGCCAAGTCTGCGAGCATTTCTGGACAAATTATTTATCAAGTACAACCGGGGGATTCATTAGAAACGATAGCAAAGCGTTACAATGTCACCGTCCAATCTATAAAACAAATTAACAATACAGTCGGAAACAAGCTTTATACAGGACAACATTTAAAAATTAACTCAAGCATTTCACAAAAAGAAAAAGACTTAATGGCACGCTTAGTTACTGCTGAAGCAGGTGGCGAATCCTATAAAGGAAAAGTAGCAGTAGCAAAAGTTATACTAAATCGTGTAAATGCAAAAGGTTTTCCAAATACAATAACAGGTGTTATTTATGAACCTATTAAATACGGATATGCATTTACTCCTGTTACAGATGGCAGAATTAATCAGCCTGCAAGTGCAGAAGCAAAAATGGCTGTAGAAGAGGCTATCTCCACAAATGGAGTACATTCTGACTGGATTTATTTCTACAATCCAAAAACATCAACAGACAAGTGGATTACGACACGTCAAACAGTAGCAGTAATTGGTAACCATGTGTTTGCTAAATAAGATTTAAAATCATTAACAGACCTCTTCACTTAAAAGGTCTGTTTTTTTTCTATGTAAGATGTTATTAATCATATGACATAGTGATTTTTCAAACTATTTCTTCTTTCAAATAAAAATTTTTGTATTAACTCCACCACTCGGAGAAGTTAATACAGCATCAAGTTCAAAAACTCCCACTTTATTAATAAAAGCTATTTCTTAACTTCATAAAATTGTTATACACTAGAAAAATAAAAAACAAACTATTCGTTAGCAGGTGAAAGAATATGTATGATGTTACAATTATCGGCGCTGGAGTAAGTAGCATTTTTATGGCTTATTCACTAGCTAAAAGTAACAAAAAAGTTTTAATTCTTGATAAAGGTAAAGCGCTAGAAGATCGCCATTGTCCTTTAGACGAAGGAAAATTGTGTAATTGTACTACATGTGATAAATATTTCGGGTTTGGTGGTTTAGGAAGATCTGAAGGGAAATTTAATTATACAAACGGATTTGGCGGAGAACTTGAGCAAAAAGTCGGTAAAGAGGGCTTTATACAGCTCATGGCTGAAGTAGATGAAATTCTATGTCAGTTTGGTGGAAGTTCTGTCTCAAAATATTGTACTGAAAATTCAAGTCTCACTAAAAGAGCTGAAGCGTGTGGTTTACAAATGCTAACAACAGAAGTAAGACATCTTGGTACTCCCCTTTCCAATAACATTTTTCAGCAGCTCTATGAATTTTTACTGACGAAAATAAAGATCAAATTTCAAATAGATGTACAACATATTCTGAAACAGGAAGATTATTTTACAATAGAGACAAATCAAGGAACAGTTCAAACTAAGCAACTAGTATTTGCAACTGGGCGTTCAGGGGCCGATTGGTTAAAAGAAATATGCAGTTCTCTAAGTATTTCTCAGGAGCAAACACGTGTAGATTTAGGAATTAGAGTAGAAATGAAGGAACATCAATTACGTTCTATATTAAAAGATACTTTTGAAACAAAACTTTCTTATCAAGGTGAGCATTTCACAGCAACTACTTACTGTATGAATCCAAAAGGACGCATCATTCGAAAGTACGAAGAAGGTTTAGTTATGCCTGACGGTCAAAATTTTCGAGAGCAAGGAACTGGCACTTCTAATTTAAACTTCACTTTATTTATTCCTCGCTATTTTCCAACTCTCAAAGAAGCAAATGTATACGCAAGTTCAATTATTAAAGGCATTAACCAAGGACGAGATCGGATTGTTATACAGCGCTTAGAGGACTTATTAAAGAAACAACCTACGGCGGAAAACAGCATGGAACATAATCGTATACAACCTACACTACAGGGGGATTATGGAGATTTGAATCAAGAAGTTCCTCAATTATATATTGAAGGGCTGAAAGAATTTTTATTACGTTTAGAACAATTTATACAAGAGCCTATTGATCAACATACTTTACTATATGGAATTGACGGAAAGTTCTATGCTCCTACGATAAAAATCAATAACTCTTTTGAAACAAGTGTGCATGGACTATTTTTAGTTGGAGATTGTTCCGGCGTCACTCATTCCTTATCTCAAGCTGCTGCAAGTGGTCTGTATGTTGGAAAGTACTTATCTGACATTTAATTTCTATCATTAAGATGTCAGTCAAATATTTTCAATTCCAAAACACTTTTACTTATATATAGTAAAAGTGTTTTAATAATCCCTCCTATCCTTCCCGGCTAATGATTAACTGACAAAGAAACGGAATTTTACAAAATACATATGTAACATAACTGTATATTTAAAAC
>NZ_QPEL01000236.1:0-1789 GCF_008368965.1 Bacillus sp. AY2-1
GATTAATCTTATAAAGGAGTATACTGAATGACGGTAAGACTTATAGAAGGGGTAATGAAAATGAAGCTTGCAGGAAAAGTTGCTATCGTAACTGGCGGTGGCATCGGTATTGGACGTAATACAGCTCTTTTGTTGGCTAAACAAGGCGCAAAAGTTATTGTGACGGACATTGATCAAGAGAGTGGACAAGCAACAGTGGAGGAAATTATGAATCTAGGCGGAGAGGCACTTTTTGTATCCTATGATATGGGAAAACAAGGAGATTGGCAACGCGTTATTAGCATTACTTTGAATGCATTCAGTCGCATTGATATGCTTTTTCAAAATGGTGGTTTATATAAAATAGATTCTATTTTTTCTCGCCAACAAGAGAACGATTCCAATGTACTTTGTATTAATGACGTTTGGATAGAGATAAAACAATTAACGTCATCTTTTATGAAACAGCAAGAAGAAGTGGTGCTTAGTGATTTACCGATTTTCGGTATTATTAGCACGAAAGGACAATCATTTCATACAGTAGAAGCCCTAGTATAATAATGAAAACCGCCCTCAATATATGTGGACGGTTTTTTTGTATGTTATATAGAAGGAAATTTTTTTAGCGAATACGTTGTTCTGTTTGGCTGTCAAAGAAATGCGCTTTATTTAAATCAAATGCCAATTTAATTTGATCTCCAGGTGAGAATATATGTCGTGCATCAACACGTGCTGCAAAATCTTGATTTCCAAGTTTCATATATAAAATAGATTCAGCACCTAACAATTCAGCAACTTCAATTTTTGTTGTGAAAGTAGTAGATTGTGAAGCTTCTAAAAATAGTAGTTCATCATGAATGTCCTCCGGGCGAATACCTAAAACAATTTCCTTATTTACATAGCCTTGTTCACGTAGCATCTTCATTTTTCCTTCAGATACTTTGATTTTTATGGTATTGTCTATAACGAAATCGGTTTCAGTCAATTTACCACGAAAGAAGTTCATCGCTGGTGACCCGATAAATCCACCCACGAAAATGTTTTCTGGTGTTTCATATACTTCTTTTGGAGTTCCAATTTGTTGAATCTTTCCATCCTTCATAACGACAAGACGCGAAGCCATAGTCATTGCTTCTGTTTGGTCATGTGTTACATAAATTGTTGTTGTTCCAAGGCGATGATGTAGCTTAGAAATTTCTGAGCGCATTGCAACACGGAGTTTAGCATCTAAGTTTGATAATGGTTCATCCATTAAGAAAACTTTTGCATCTCGAACGATTGCTCTACCTAACGCAACACGTTGGCGTTGTCCACCTGATAATGCTTTCGGTTTTCTATCTAAATATTGTTCAAGCCCTAAAATTTTTGCTGCATCTTTCACACGACGATCGATTTCATCTTTTGGTATTTTTCGAAGTTTTAATCCGAATGCCATATTATCATATACACTCATATGTGGATAAAGAGCGTAGTTTTGGAAGACCATTGCGATATCTCGATCTTTTGGAGGAACATCATTCATTAGTTTACCATCAATTGAAAACTCGCCTTTTGAAATATCTTCGAGTCCAGCTACCATTCGTAATGTTGTAGATTTTCCGCATCCAGAAGGACCGACAAATACGATAAATTCTTTATCTTGAATGTGTAAATTAAAATCGGTTACAGCTGTTACGTTATTATCATATATCTTATAAATATTTTCTAATTTAAGTTCTGCCATGGTATTTCCCCCTAGAAATAATTATGCAAACGTTTTCTTTGAGTTCATTATAAACGAATAGATTCAAAAAATAAATAAAAAAATAAA
>NZ_QPEL01000237.1:0-6719 GCF_008368965.1 Bacillus sp. AY2-1
GTAAGGAAAGGAACTACAAAATGAATAAAAACATATTAATTATTGATGATGATAAAGAAATTGTTGAATTACTTGCTGTTTATTTGCGAAATGAAGGCTATAACATTTATAAAGCTTATGATGGCGATGAAGCATTGCAGAAGGTTTCTACATATGAAGTTGACCTTATGATTTTGGATATTATGATGCCAAAACGAAACGGATTAGAAGTTTGTCAGGAAGTACGTGAAAATAATACTGTACCAATTCTAATGCTTAGTGCAAAAGCAGAAGATATGGATAAAATATTAGGTCTTATGACAGGTGCCGATGATTATATGATCAAACCATTCAATCCATTAGAATTAGTAGCTAGAGTGAAAGCTTTATTACGAAGATCATCTTTCCAAAATGCTACTTCGCAAAAGAATGAAGATGGTATTATTCGTATTCGCTCTGTTGAAATACACAAACATAATCATACTGTTAAAGTAAATGGAGAGTATATTAAACTAACCTCTATTGAATTCGATATTTTATATTTACTTGCGAGTAATACAGGAAGAGTATTTAGTTCAGAAGAAATTTTCGAACGCGTTTGGAATGAAGATGGTTACGGTTCAAATAAGACGGTAATGGTCCATATTAGCAACTTACGGGATAAACTTGAAACGGTAATGAATGGAGAAAAATTTATTCACACTGTTTGGGGAGTTGGCTATAAAATTGAGAAATGAAGCATTTGATATATTAAAAGATATCCCTAAATGGAAACTTATTTTTTGGCTCTTACTAGCTATCACACTCACTCCTATTACTGAATTAATTATTTATCGCCTCGTTACGAGTGTAATTGAAAGTTCACTTACTCTAACCGAACTCGGTAAAGAATTCATTCGAATTTTTGGTTATGAAAAGTATAAAGGGGTTAAAGAATCTTTATGGATGATGATTGTTTCTTATTTGTTTTTATTTTCTATTTTTTCATCCTATCTTTACATTTTTTATCGTCACGAGAGAAAACTTTACTATGAAACTTGTATAAAAAAAATGATAGAAGAAATTCGTTACATTGCAAATGGAAACTTCAATCATAAAGTTTCTGTTGTAAATCATAATTATTTGGAAGAGTTAGCAATCGGGGTCAATGAAATTGTTGAACAATTAAAAGTCTCAATTGATGAAGAAAGACAAGCGGAACAAGCAAAGAGTGAACTTATTACAAATGTATCACATGATTTACGTACTCCCCTTACTTCTATAGTTGGATACGTAAATTTAATTCATCATGATAATTATAGAGATGAAGTGGAATTGCGATACTATATTCAAGTCATTTATGATAAAGTAACTCGTCTTAATGCATTAATGAATGACTTGTTCGAATATACACGTGTTCAAAATAAAGAGTTAAGCTTGTATTCTGTCCCCATTGATATTGTAGAGTTACTTGGACAATTAACTGTTCAATTCCGAATACAGGTTCAAGAAGCTAATATAGAATGTAGACCTTCTTTCCCATCTCAAAAGCTCATGGTATTAGCTGATGGTGACAAATTAGTGCGTGTGTTTGAAAATCTTATTATAAACGCTATCGCTTATGGAAGCGAAGGTCGCTATATTGACCTTACTGCTTATGAAAGCAATAATATGATTACAATTGATATAACAAATTACGGACAACCTATTCCTAGTACGGATTTACCTCATATTTTTGAACGTTTTTATCGCGTTGAAAAATCGCGCTCTACAAACACTGGTGGATCTGGACTTGGATTAGCAATTGCAAAAAGTATAGTCGAATTGCATAAAGGAACAATTGAAGTATATAGTGATGACGAAAAAACAACTTTCACTGTAAAACTACTCCCCTACAAAGGTTAATATCACAAATAAAAAGTTCAATTTCTTATCATATAAGAAATTGAACTTTTTCCATTAATTACAAAAAATTAATAATCCTTTATAATTCTTTAGAAATTCTTTACCTTTTCTTTCTTCCTAATTAAGCATTCTTTTTTACAATACTATTATTGATGTCATAATAGGAGGATCGCTTATGCAATTCTTAAAAAAATTCGCTATTTTATTATTATCTTTTTTCATTACTGCACTTATCGTTTTATATTTTTACCTTTATGTAAATGGTCCGATTATTCAAGCTAAATCAGCTATCTTAATAAATGCTAATTCAGGTGAAATTGTTTATAAAAAAAATGAAGAAACTCCAGTACAATCAGCTGCTTTATCTAAATTAATGACAGAATATATCGTATTGGAGCAACTAAATGATAGAAAAATACAGTTAGATGACTTCGTACAAATAAGTAACGAAGTTTTCCGAGTAGAAACAAGCCCTATACAAGTAACATCGAATGATAAAACAACGGTTCGTGATTTACTTCATGCATTGCTACTGGCAGGGAATAATCGTTCTGCACTCGCTCTTGCAGAACACATTGCTGGAAATGAAGATAACTTTACAGTATTAATGAATAAAAAAGCAAAAGAACTAAAGTTATTACAACCATCTCCATTTCTAAACTCTACTGGAATTAATAATGATACAAATAAACAATCAACTATAACAGCAATAGACGCAGCTAAATTAGCAGCACGATTAATAAAAGATTTTCCAGATGTATTGAATATTACGAAACTAACCTCTTACCAATTTTCCTTCAAAGATTCCCAGGTTTTCAATACGAATAAAATGATATATTCCCTTAATGAAAACATTAAACTTCAAGGTGTTGATGGCTTACAAACTAGTTTTTCAACTAATGGTAATTATAGTTTTGTCAGTACAGCAAAACTTGAAGATACTAGACTAATTTCAGTAATATTAGATGCAGATGAAGAAAACATTTCATTTATTGAAACAAAAAAGTTGCTACAGTATGGTTTTGATCCTTCCTCGTACTCTGCACTCCAAGCTTTTAAAGACACCCTTACATCGTGGACAATATTGCTTCAGTTTAAAAATTTAATTATACAAACTATAATGATTTTTTTAATCATTACCACCTTAATGTTTTTACATATACGTCAGAAAAAATCCGAGGATTTCAATTAAGAAATCTTCTTATATATAAAAACCGACTTGCGTTTGAGATGCAAGTCGGTTTTTAATTCTATCATCCTCTTCCAATTAAATTTGCTGAAACTGGTTGCAAGTTTAACTGCCTCGCCCATATAGACAGCTGACCAATATGATGAATTTCATATCCCATGTCTTAAAACCTATGTTTTTCGAGGCATACATCCATCTCTGTTTCCGTTCGTTGTGTTCGTTTGTTTAGTTTAAATGGGTTAATCTATTAATTCTATTAAATCCAACAATTTAACTATTACATATTAAAGTTCTATTCATATACTATAGTAGATTACTAGAAAGGAGGCTTAACTATGGATAGTTGCGTTGTATTTGTAAACGGACAACCTTTTTTAGTTCTTTCAGTAGCTGGTATTGAAATTGCTAGATTAGAGATTTCCCTTCAAGTAGCATTAGCTCTAAGAGTGCTTGGGATACCAATCTGTGATTAATTACCAAATTAATAAAAAAAGAGGGCATTAGCCCTCTTTTTTTATTTTCTTCTCACCTTTTCTTAACAACAAACAAAATTCAAATTTGATTAATTATAAAAAATTAAAGTACATGAACGTTACATGAAACACTTGTTAAGATCGCTGTCCTTCACACTATTTATTTCGCCGACATTATATAATCAAAGCACACGATGATTAACTTTTTATACGGCTTATTTTAAGTGTGCTAGCCAATACTTTTACTTGTATGTTCTATACACTCATTCTCTACGGTATACTGATACCAACTTATATTTTTTGATGAGAGCCCATTTCCCTATATCCCTCTTTATTCCCATGCACTTTTTTCTCAAATCCAAGCTAAATAATCTATATTGTTATCTTTTAAACTCGCCTCACTATCCGATTATATTAATAACCTATCACCTGGTAACCATTATCTAATTTATCTTCAATTGGATGGTCCATCATTTATACTTACGGATTGGCTTTCCCGTATCTATCGTGCATGGACATTAGGTTTTCTAGCATCTAGCTCATTTCTTTAAAAATGTAGGGTATTTCGTCTATTATTAAATGAATAATGTTTGGAAGGGTGATGTAATATGACAGAAATTAAAGTAGGGCTTACACAATTTTTAGACTTCACACTGAAAGGTAGTACAGCTAAAACAAACTTTATAAAAAATCTAAAATCCCAACCTGAATATCAACCAGCTTTTGATTACTGGAAACAATTACGAGAAACTGTTATTAAATTTCATCAAAACAAACTACCTTTTGAATGTTTCGAAACATTAGTACAAACGGTTGATCAGAAAAAAAAACAAAACTACATTGATGTTATAAAGCAATACAAAAAATTCATTAAAAATAAAGACATCTCCTGGTTTGATCCAGGTAAATCACATTGGAAATCAGATGATTTAATCGTCCGTTCATCACCTGAACTTGGCTTATTCATTAATAATGAGCCACATCTTATCAAACTGTTTTTCAAAGGAAAAAAAGAGCGAATTGATAAATACAACATTAACTCGACACTTACACTATTAAATGAATCAACATTTTCAAATGAACGAAACGATGTGAATTATACGGTACTTAACATCCAAAAGAACAGAATGTATACGAATAACTCTATTAATAATAATCATTTAGTAGCGCTTAAATCAGAAGCTAACCAGTTTTGTTACATATGGAATAATCTGTAAAGCTTACTATTCATCCCTTTCAATACCTTGTTGATGCATACTTTAGTTACAATTTTTACAGATTCATTCAGTTTCGTTTAATTAGGGCTCACCCTCTTATTCCTCAGAAACAATGCAGGTGGGCCTTTTTCAAAAATGGTTTCTTTGTCAGTTTTAATATACTAGCTCTCCCCCTGAAACAGCTGCAATTGAAATTATTTTTGTTTTATTATCCACTATACCCACCAAGCCCCTTTTGTTAACATAATATAATTATAAATAACTATTGTTGCTACTTCTTCCATTCATATTCTAACATACTCATTTCCCATAAATTCCAATACGTTTCTCCTACTCTTTTTGACTCTCTTAATAAGCCTTCTTTTACAAACCCTATTTTTTCGTAACAGAAAATGGCCGATGTATTAAAATCGTACACACCAAGAGTTACCCTATGTAGTTTTAATTCGTCAAAAGCAATATGAAGTACTGCTTTCATCATATGTTTTCCTATAGAACGTCCTCTCATCTTCGTATTACCAACTAATACTTTTCCAATTCTAGCGGACTTATTAATATTATCTATTTGCCCAAGCGAAATATGACCAATAACGTCTGAAGTCACTTCATCTACCACTTTGAAAGCGAGTGTATTTGCACTTTCTATATACTTCTCTAATTGCTGTTCGTCTAAAGGGAATGTGAATGCATTTCCTGACCATTGTATTAGAAATTCTTCGGAGTTAATCCAATTTATTAATTGTTTAAAATCAGATTTCTTAAAGCTTTCTAGTTTAATCACTTCCTTGCTCCTTTCATACATCATGCTTTATAACCTGAAACTTATTTCTATATAAAGAATATATTCTCCTTTTATATGAAATTAAAATAAAGCCATTCATGTGAATGGCTTTACAAAAAAGCAGCATAATTATGCTTTGTTTGCTACATCAATACCATTAAAATCAAAGTCAGCAGTAACCGTTGTAACAGGTGGGAAAATTGCTTCAATTTTACAAATGGAAATAATTACTCCAACCGATCCAGGAATAGCCGCAAGCCTAACTAGATCACAACTTACAGACGAAACAGTACCTACATAAGTACGTCCCTCTGTATTAATTTGAACTGTTCGATTAATTAATTTCTTAAGTTCATCTCTAATTCCTTGTACACAAGAATTATCACATTTCTCATGCTGTTCTTTTTTACACTCTTCGAATACTTCCCAACAATCATCTTGTTTACATGTACACTTCTTTTTACAATTATTAAATCGAGAACCCAATACCTCACCCCCTAATCCTTTCTATTAGTAAAGTATGTCCACTAGCTTAAAAGGGTACGAGGCAAACACATAAAAAGAAAAAAACAAACAATTGTACTATACTTTCTTTTCATTATTCATTATAAAAACAGACTTCTCCTAATTAAAAGCTTGTTTAATGAGCGGCCGTGAATTTAGTCCTACTCCATTTAATGTTTAGACACCACTTTCTAAAACAAATCTTTTTTCTTTTAAATAAGACGCTCCTTAAAAACACACTAGATTTTTCCATTAACTCACATATACATAGACTTTATTTGTGGATTTCCCATTTTTCATTGTGAAATATACATTTAAAAAAGCGTACTCGAAAATAAGATATTATTTGTAATCAGAACGCTTTCTTCAACAAATGTTTATTGGAAAACACCATAACTAGTAGTAGTTCTCTCCACTATCTCTTAAAAATTAGCATGGTTTGTATGAACTCTATATCGAGTAGAAAACACTCTATCATATAAAGATAAAATAGTAGGTTAATAAACAAGCCATTTTTTTATTAAAACATAGAATAATATGAACACTATTGAAAGGAGGTAGAAATGAATGTCTTGGAAAAATGATTGCTGGAGTTCTCAGAAAAAGCATTGTTGTGATGATTGGTGGAAATCTAAAGAAAAGCATCATTGTGATGATGATTGGAGTTCTCAGAAAAAGCATTGTAATGATGA
>NZ_QPEL01000238.1:0-3892 GCF_008368965.1 Bacillus sp. AY2-1
ACATAAAATGTATAGAAGGTTATTTAATACGTTTTGGTTAATATAAACAAAGTCCATAATATTTGCCTCGTTATTCTGAATTTACTTAACATATGTATTATACATGATAACATGTGTTAGGATGTATAAACCTTGTTCATACAAGATTTATTTAGCTTTTTTTATAAAATGCAAACATTAGCTATTCAAAGATACTTTTACCAAAACTTTTTACTGCTTCTTTCTGCATGTTCGGTAAAACATGGTGGGTTATGTTGCTACTATAAGAAACGTAGGTATTCTTTTCTAAACTCATCCTTTTAATTTCTAGCCACTGAACGAGATAGTCTTTTAAAGTAAGCTTAGACGGTTCCACAAAAGTCCCTTCATTTAAATCCGTAATCTTTTTCGCCACATTTTTTACTGCTTCTTTTTTGTCTTATAACCAGAAAAACACTAAGTACTTATTTCCTCTTTTTCGAATATGTCCTTTCACTTAAAACACTCCTTCATTTTGTTTTGAATTATATTGTATAAGTCTAGTTGTAATGTTGCTACTTTGAAAATTGCATAGTTGGACATATGAGCGATGGATATATTTTACCATATATGAATAAATTCAGTTATAGGATATGATATGTAAGTTACTGCTAATTTTATATTTACAATATACTGAAAATTAAGTAATGCAAAAAATGGAAATATAAAATAATGCAAGGGGGAAAGAAAATGAAAAAGGTTTTTGTAGTGTTTTTTGTACTAGCATTCGCATTTATGTCTATCAATTCTTCAAAAGTTATGGCTTACGGAAATCATAAAGTGGATCTTTATACAAGCGGCGGATCTCAATTATTGAATTATGTTGGATCTAAACAACCTTTATATAATGATCCTGGTAACCCAAATGTAGTAGGTTATGTTGCTTATCAACCTGTTAAAGTAAAACAAGCATGGTATTTAATTAATACATTGTTAGGACAAAAATGGATAGGTTATAACCTTTAAAAAGCACTCATAATGAGTGCTTTTTTATTTATATATAAGTCTAGTTATAATTTTGGTGCTATGAAAATTACATATTTGGACATATGAGTGATGGATATATTTTATCATATTTAGATTGTTATTAAGGAATAAAAAAAGAGCCATAGGGCCTCTTTTTTTGCTGTATTCATGGAAATAAAATTAAAAGCGTTATTTTATTATAAAAAAATAGGTGACTCAACAATTGTGCTAGCCGAGTCACCTAGTACTATCGAACCAAATAATGTACTTTTTCTATATGTAGTTATGGGGAGTTCTTAGAGGCTAGCCCAATAGACAGTTAAGGGACAAATAAAATCATTTTAGAGAGTTTTACATTTTGTTATGTTAATGCTACAACAGCAAGAGTTAAGCCCAACGTATTTAATGTATTAGAATATGGTCCTACATTAACAGTAAGAGTACTTGTTATACCTGGAGGTGTAGTGAAAATTGCGGGTGCTGATACAGAAGTGAATCCGGCTGTATATCCTAGAGAAGTACCTGAGCCAATGATAGGATTATTATTCAGATACATAGTTATACCTGCCGAATTACCTCCTGGTTGAATAATAACTTGCACTTCATAGATTGCCAAATAGGTTCTTCCACCTTCAAGTAAAACAGTTGTTGGTGGTGTGAATGAGATTGCCGTACCATTAGAATTTACCACGGTATCTAGTGGAATCGCAGAGTTTACAGAAACTATTGATGGGGTAGTTTGAACAACATTTAAACTGTTAGCCGTGGGAGATGGACAAGAACAAGGTTTGTGAATGTTAGAGTTGTTATCATTTTGGTAATTCACAAATAATCAAGCTCCTTTGCGTAAGATAATTTTTTATCTTATATAAAACGTAGCCTTTTTGTATCTAAGTTATTTTTAATAAGTTTTTAAAGATAAGTCGAATATTGTTGGTCAGTCGACTTTTGAAATTATTTGAAACTCTGGGATTTTAAAGTGCGTTTGATAAATATATATGAAAAATTTTTTAAGGACATTACTGTAAGTTAGGAAACATAATAAAAAACGGTAAAATGAGGGGAGTAAAAGGAAAAGGAAAAGAACCCTTTATATAAAGGGTTTTTCTGGTGATTTAATATATCAATTACATTCGTGGTAATATTCATCACATGAATCGTTATTATCGTTACAGTATATACAAAATGTTTTTTGAACAAATAAACTAACTACACTAGTAGAACCTTCCTGCTTTGTAAGAGTAAGACTTTGAAAATCTTCAACTTGAAATATTTTTGTTTGAACAGGTTGTAATGTAGTAGTAATTGGTACGCTAGATCTTCTTGTTAGAATAGTTACTTGAACGGGTGCACTCATACCGACAACGAATAACTGAATTAATATTTTATTATGATTGTTTGTAAAATCCTCAAATACAGTTTGTGGAGCGGTGGTTTCAAGGAAAACTGACACAGGTATATTTCCATTTGCATTTTCTGCAGAACCAGCTATCGTATGAGTTTCAATAAAACAGTTATTTTTTTGATTGTTGGAATGTGATTGGTTTTTATAATATTTTTTACCATCTTTATAAAAGTAATCAGCCATATGAATTTAAAGCTCCCTTCTTTTGGATATCTATATAGTCTATTTAATAAAGTGAAGTAGTGCTTGTACAACATAATAAAATCCGCTCTCGTAATTATCTAAAAATGTTATTTGGAAATTAAAGAGCGCCATTCAAGGCGCTCTCGGATAAACATTAATATTGAAAAAGAATACCACATTATATTTTATGCATGTTCTTAATAAATTTGTAGTTTTTTAGCAAAATCCTTATTTGAAAACAAGAAGCCCTAGAGTTAGGGCTCTAAGGCTTCTTATTTTGGTATTCTCACATGGTTTTTCAAAAAGAATAGAACATATTGAAGATAACATGTGAATGTTTCATAAATGTATCAAAAAAGTGAACAAAATTGCTAGTGGAGAAGAAGCAGAAATGAAGTTTCTAATACGTAAGTACGTGAAAGGTATTATTTCCGGTGAATAAAATGCGCATGGGACACCTAATCATTATTTTATCGGGGGAAAAGAATATGTTATGAACTTGGTTGAATGAAAAAATGAAAATTTTACTTTTAGAGTGAAACTAAACAAAAACGCTATTTTATTAGAAAAGGAGAATGAAAATGGAGGTCCAGTTAATTCACGAACAAACATATAAAAGTCAGTATGATTTAGAAAGTGCAGTAGAAAAATTCTACGATAGTCTCCGAGAAGAATTCGGAATGGTTGAGGACGAGGATATCAAGCAATTTGACCATATAAGCAGAGTATTTGAAGCGACGGCCGTAATGGAGAATGGTTTGAAATTGAAGGTAGAAATATTCTTTGCGGATGATGCAGACGAAGATGAATCATGGGTTTGTAAAGCTTATCAAGTAGCTTAATAAAAACTTCATTTGAAAGGAAAGTGATCAGGGTGGAAGTTCAATATGATGCGCAGGGCCGAATGAAGTATCATCCTGATTACGATCCGAATCATAAGAAGCCGTATACAACGAAAGAATTAGCCTACATATGTAAGTATTATGGATTCGGAAAGGTGAAGGGAATTGCTTTAGCATTAGGAAGAACGGAATTAACGATAAGGCAGCTAGTAAATACTCTCCGGAAGAATGGAATGTTTGAAAAATATAAAACTATGGGTGAGTAATTACAATAAAAATTTCATTTTATAGAAATAAAAACCCTAGTTTCCTAGGGTAATGGTATAACTGCCAAATATATTTTATTCGTTTATATCGTAACTTAATATTACGTTAAATACATCAGGTAAATGAAACCAATTGTAGAAAATAAGAGCAGTTAGCAAAAGCTAACTGCTCATCTCCAAGGGGGAACAAGGAGAAAATCTAATGTCATATA
>NZ_QPEL01000239.1:0-8062 GCF_008368965.1 Bacillus sp. AY2-1
TTTATTTCCTGTGTTCATAACATAGCTGCTACAGCAAGTATTTAAAAAAATATAAAAAAATATAAAAAGCTAAAGAAGCCGCTATTTTAGCGGCTTCTTTAGCTTTTTAAAATAGTAAATTACTTAACATAGAGAGCATCTCATTGGACAAATAATTAATTATGTGAAACAATAATAACAGATAAGGAGACGTTAATTTTCCTTAAGTGCTTCGAATTAATTTTATTCAATAAGAGAAGGTGTGCTTAAAGAAGTTAAATTAAATAAGGAGCTGTTTTATTATATGCAACAAAATAATGATTTAAATTTTGAACCTCAAGACGTTAATATTGTCAATCCTAAACAAGCCAGGAAAGCAGTAATTGCTACTGGTATAGGAAACGCAATGGAGTGGTTTGACTTCGGATTATACGCGTATTTAGCGGTTATTTTAAGTCAATTATTCTTCTCAGGTGTTGATAATAGTGGATTGCAGCTTGTACTTACATTCGGTACATTTGCAGCAGCCTTTCTCGTTCGACCAATCGGAGGTGTATTCTTTGGTAGAATAGGAGATAAGTACGGCCGAAAAATCGTGTTAAGTACTACTATTATTTTAATGGCACTTTCTACATTATTCATCGCATTACTACCAACCTATGAACAAATTGGTGTATGGGCACCAATACTACTTTTAGTTGCCCGAATGATTCAAGGCTTCTCTACAGGCGGCGAATATTCAGGTGCAATGGTTTATATCGCAGAATCTTCTCCAGATAAAAAGCGTGGTATACTCGGTAGTGGTCTTGAAATTGGAACACTCTCAGGTTACATTGCTGCATCGGTAATTGTTACCATTTTGACGTTATTGTTAACAGATGAGCAAATGCTCAGCTGGGGATGGCGTATTCCGTTCTTAGTAGCTGCACCAATTGGTTTGGTCGGTTTATACTTACGCCGTCATCTAGATGAATCTCCAATCTTTGAAGAGATGGAAAAAGCACAAGAGGAATCTGAAGACAATGAACAATTTTCATTTATGGATATTATTAAATATCACAAAAAAGACTTCTTATTAAGCACAGTAATTGTCGCCTTCTTTAATATTACAAATTATATGATTCTTTCGTATATTCCTTCTTATCTAACTCAAGTACTTAAAGTCGAAGAAACAACAGGCTTATTAATTATTTCTATTACGATGGCACTTATGATTCCACTAGCACTATATTTCGGTAAGTTAAGTGATAAAATTGGTAATAAACGCGTTGTGCAAATTGGTTTACTTGGTTTAACTGTATTTGCAATTCCAGCATTTTTACTAATAGGTAACGGACATATTGCAGCTATATTTGCAGGTATTTTCGTACTAGGTTTCTTCTTAAGTGTATATGAAGGAACATTACCTTCATTATTACCATCACTCTTTTTCACCGATGTACGTTATCGAGCACTTTCGATCTCATTTAATATTTCTGTATCGATATTCGGTGGAACAACACCGCTCGTATGTTCATACTTAGTTCATGCAACTGGTAACCCGCTCGCACCGGCATTTTATTTAGCAGGTGTAAGTATTATTGGATTAGTTGTATTTAGTGTACTATTTGTTACGACTTCAGGGCGTGCGCTAAAAGGTTCATATCCTACAGTAGAAACGAAAAAAGAAGCACACCTAATCGCTAAAGAAGACCCTGAAGAAACACTTTGGTGGCATGAAGAGTCATTAGAAATTGAAGCAGGGAAGAATGCTTCCATTTAAAAAGCAACGTAGAAGTATAAAAAGACTCCTATGAATAAATAACGGGTTCAGTTACGGGAGAGAAAATATAAAATAACAAACAAAAAAGGGATGTAAATCACATATGATTTAGCATCCTTTTTTATATTGTTATTAAAATGTTTAAGCACTTTTATGTACTCTTGCTATTTTATATACTAAAACCATTGCTAAATTGGTTGTCTAGAAAGACCTTTAATGATAGCTCGTGGAGATGGTAAAAGTTATATCTATTCTAATTTTAATCCAAAATACGCACAAATGGCTCTAACGATAATTCGAACCCATTATAACTTTTGTATGCCATTTACCACAAACGAAGGGAAAAAGAAAACAGTAAAAACACCAGTATAACGATTGGGTATTACTGGAAAATTGTTTGATTTAAAAGATATAATTTAATTTAGATAGTTCACTCAAATAATGGTGGACTATATTTTTTTAAAGGTAAATGGAAAATTACGTTAAAATAATTATAGAGATTGTGAAAAAATGTTCTTAAACTAACGGTCAGGTTACTTTAAGCAGGATTTTTCAAAGGAAATGGTGAATATCATATTTTGAAGGGGTGATTGCAGTGAAGTAAGTGATTTTTTTATCTTGGTTAAATACTTTGAAGAAAGGGATTTATAATTATGAACACAAAACTAATAATAGTAGAAGGTTTACCTGGATTTGGAAAATCAACCACTGCAAAGCTAATAAATGAAATTCTAAGCCAAAATAAAATTGAAGTTGAACTATTTTTAGAGGGAAATTTGAACCATCCAGCCGACTATGATGGTGTATCTTGTTTTAATAAATTTGAATTTGATAGATTATTATCTAACAGTGGAGATTTTAAAGAAGTGCTTCTTAAAAGAGTTCTAAAAAAAGGAAGCAATTATTTATTACCATACAGAAAGATAAAAAATGAGTTTGGTGATCAGTTTTCGGACGAATTATTTAACGATATTTCAAAAAACGATATATATGAATTGTCATTCGATAAAAATGTTGAATTAATTGCTGACAAATGGAATGACTTTACTGAAAGTGCTCTAGAAGACAATAAGGTTTATATCTTTGAATGTTGTTTCATACAAAACTCATTAACTATTGGGATGATTAAATATGGTGAACAAAAAGAAAAAATAATAAATTATGTAATGAAAGTTGCAAAAATTATAGAGAATTTAAATCCAATGTTATTGTATGTAGAACAAGATAATCTTGAATTTTCATTTAGGAAGGCACTAAAAGAAAGAACTCCAGAATGGTCCACAGGAATCGTCGACTATTACACTAACCAAGGCTATGGGAAAGAACATAACCATTCAGGTGTAGAAGGAGCGATAAAAGTTCTTGAAGCTAGAAGGAATTTAGAATTAGAAATATTCGATATGTTAAAAATGAAAAAAGAAAAAATCAATAATACAAAATATGAAATTGACTCATATAGCTCAATGTTAAAAGATAAGTTAACAATACAAATGGTGAAATAGCTTTTTGCACTAACTGGTACTTTAGTTGAAGAAGGAAATGAAAACGCTCAGAATATTTTCTGAGCGTTTTAGTTTGCTATTTATAATGCGAAATACATACAAATTATTGTGTTATTTCTAATGGTTATTAGCATTTTTCTCTCCCTAAACTGAGCACATGAATGAAAAAATAGGAGTCTTTTGTTGTCTTATTTCTTTCTTTTCTTCAAATGTTTTTGATATGCATAAAGCTTATGAATCTCTTCCTTAAATTCATGCAGAAGTACAATGCTTTTACCATTTGAATAACGCACCGTATTATAAGCATCTATAATAATATCACTTTGAATATTTACATCTTCTTCATCATGTATTCTTTCTAGCCAAGCCTCAACAGTTTCTCCCCGTTTTCTATTTAAAGGAGGGGTTAACTTACTCTCTAGCTTGAAAATTTCCTTCCGAATTTCGTTATGTGGCGGTTTATTTCGTTTAAAACGATTTTGGCTCATTCCTTCTTTATCAGTAATGATAGTAGATTCGAAGACGTGCATATTTGGTAAACTTAAATGTTTTCGTTTTTTTACTATTTTCCAAACGACGTAAATAGCGATAGCTGTACAGACTATTATTGTAGCGCTATTTATGAGTATTGGATCAAAATCAGGAATTTTTTTTCCGTCTTCAATTTTTGGTTTTAAGAGATGTCCTTTATTTGCCCAAACATCTTCAGTATCTTTTAATTCCGCTGCTTTAATTAATGGCATTAAAGCATAGCCGACGCCTAATGCGACTACTTCCGTTATAAAACCAAAAATAAGTCGAATGAAAGGAAATATTTGAACAATTAATATACTCATTAAGCCAATCGTAATGATAGAAGCAAAACGTAATAGTTGTTGTTTGCGATTTGCCCCGGTTAACCAAAATGTAATCATAAGATGCAAGGCTAACATTAATAGTTTCCACAACGGTGGAAAGGGTGCATAAAATATAACTGAAACGACAAACCATACAATACCACCTAAAGATTTTTGAACTGGATATCCAGGTCCGACCACATGTACGATAAAGAAAAATAGTGGTAATATGATTGTGCCAAAAAGAGAAAAAGGTAAAAATAAAGAGAAAAGAACGATTTGAAGAACTAAAAGTATTACAAATCCTGTTGTTTTTTTCTGCATAAATTTATGAATAAGAAATACTCCAATATAGCCTGTTGTTAAAAATATTGCAATACTAATTAGTTCATCTCTTTCTGTTAATAATGAAAGCAGGAGGAGCAGAATGAAATCATGAATGTGATATAGCCAAGTTTTCAACCGATTCCACCATCCCTTCACTAGTAATGAGAAACGTTGGCTGCGAGAGAAGAGGGAGTTCATTTCTTTGTAAACCAATGTATATCATTGTAGACGATCGTTCTCTCTTTCTCGTTACATAATGAAGGAATCCTTGTTTCGGAAGTAACGTACTATCATCTGAAATACGGGCTAATTCTTCTAAAGCTTTTGCATATTGCGTTTGCCCTTCATGTAACGATAAATGTAATGCACCACCTTCTGCTAATACACTAATAAATAATTCAAACGGTATTTGATGCTTCGTTGCATATTGGCAAATGTATGTTGCGAATGAAATTAAATCTTCAACATTATCTTTCCAACCAAATCCACGATCGGCAGCTAAAGAAAGACAAATCGTCCAACTATAATTTTTTACAGGTTCATATTGCTTCGCTTGTAATTCCTGCATTTTAGCAGATGCCTTCCAATGAATAGAACGGAATGATTCACGTTCATAGCGTTTTACACCTATAATAGATGTTTCGTCATTGTAAAAAGAAAAATTCGTTTGATAGGATCCGATTAAAAGTTGCTGAAGTTCTTGCAAACCTGCTACTTCTTTAGGAGAAGGATACACAATAATTTCAGTCCTTAATTTATCAAAAACAGGTAAATGTACAGTTAATAGATGAAATGGATCTTTTAATACACATTCAAACTGTTCAATTTGAAACACCCCACGCTTCGTAGCGGTTAATGTTAAATCCCATTTTTGTGCCGAATGTGCAGGTTGTGAAAATGGGAAAGAGAATAACGTTTTTGATATTTGTTCAATGCCTTGCTCTTTATGCGGTATAAGGGACGAATTTAAATGAAAGTAACAAACACCATTAACGAGCGGTATGCTGGCTCCATTTTTTAAATGAATAAAAAACTGTCCAGATTCCTCAGGAAAAAGCCGTGTAGTTTGTTTCTCATTTATGATTTGAAACTTCTTCTCTATGAAAGCGACATATTTATAAATAAAAATCGCAAATATATAATAGAAGAAAAAGAGAAACATAAGCATTCGTTGCGGGAAAAAGAATGTGAAAAGTAACGCGATTGGAACGGTTAGTTGAATAATATGAAGTTGAAAAAATAAAGGTACAGTTACAACGCGCTGTCCATTCATGCTTGCTCAATCTCCACGGGTACATCAACTTCTTTTAAAATACTTTGCATAATATCATTTTTTGTCGTACGTAATGCACCTTCCATTGATAAGACGATACGGTGATTCCAAACAGAAGGAACTAACAATTGTATATCTTCTGGTGTGCAATATTCTCTCCCATGTAAAAAGGCTAAAGCTTGAACAGCACGTACTAAAGCTAATGTGGCACGTGGGCTTACACCGTTAGCGATATAATCATGATTTCTTGTAGCATGAGCAAGTTTAATAATGTAATGTTCTAACGGTTCCGAAACAAATATTTCTTTTACTCGTTTTTGAGCTTCTAAAATATCTTCTAATGAGATGACAGATGTGACACTTTCTAATGGTAAATCGTTCCGAAAACGTCGCATCATTTGTAACTCATCTTTAGGAGTTGGATAACCAATTGAAATCGTCATTAAAAAGCGATCAAGCTGTGCATCTGGAAGAGGGAAAGTCCCTTGTGATTCGATTGGGTTTTGCGTCGCAATAACAAAGAACGGTTTCGGCAGAGGCGTAGATTTTTTTTCGAGCGTCACTTGTCGTTCTTCCATCGCTTCTAACAAACTCGACTGCGTTCTCGGCATTGCACGGTTAATTTCATCTGCTAGCAAAATGTTTGTCATAACCGGTCCAATTCTTAATTCGAATTCGCTTGTTTTTGGGTTGAAGTATTCAATACCTGTTACATCACTTGGAAGTACATCAGGGGTGAATTGAACGCGAGAAAAACTACCACCAATACTTTTGGAAATGGTTTTCGCCAGTAACGTTTTCCCAGTACCAGGCACGTCTTCGAGTAGTGCATGTCCATCAGCAAGAAGTGAAACGAGCAGTAGATCAATAACATTTTCTTTCCCAACAAACACAGATCCGATGTTTTCTTTCAATTTATGTATCATATGTACCATTCCTTTCATTATAAAAGAGCTAATATTTCTATATTTTAACAAATTATTCAGAAAATTTGTATGGTTTTTTAATTCAAAGAAATGGATATTTAATTATTAAATTACTCTTCCATATTTTGGAATATGATTATACAATATCGATATGTGATGTATCGCAAGTCGATATATCATAAGGCGATGCATCGGAGGTAGTTATAATGAATGCGAAGGCGCAAAAATATATTCCGTTAACTGAGGCGACATATTACATACTGTTATCACTAGTGAAACCAATGCACGGATATGGAATTATGCAAATGGTAGAAGAGATGACAAATGGGGAAGTAAAGCTTGGTCCTGGTACTTTATACGGGAATACGACGAAGTTACTAAAAGAGAAGTTAATTGTTGAAGTTGCCTCTACAGATAGAAAGAAGTGCTATGAGTTAACGCCGTTTGGGAGAGAAGTGCTGGAATGGAGTACAACAGATTACAGCGGTCTGTAAAGAATGGAAACAGTATATTAGGGGAGTGAATGGAAGATGGAGACAAAGAAGATATTCAAACCTTTCGCAGTATGGAGCTTAGAAAAAGAAGAAGCGTATTTACGTAAAATGCATCAACAAGGCTGGGCGTTACAAAAGTATAACGTAATGTATAGGTTTAAGAAAACTGAGCCGAAAGATGTAGTATATAAAGCAGACTTTAGATTAGAGTATAAAGATTCGACAGAAAAACAAAAAGAATATATCGAAATATATGAAATGTGTGGTTGGAAACATGTAACGAGTTTTGCGAAGTGGAATTACTTTTGTAAAGAAGTAGAAGAGGAAAATGAGTTACCTGATATTTATTCAGACAAAGAAACGAAGATACAAAAACTTGTTGAATTGATACAGTTCGTTGCAATTATGTTTGTAATGTTAATTCCAGTGCTTTACTTATGTTTTCTTGGAGTATCAGAATCAGGATTATATAAAGGTATGGTAGGGTTTTTAGTTTGTATATATTTATATGCGTTTATTAATTTATTTAGGAAGATTAAAAAGTTAAAAAAGGAAATATTTTAACAAAGAGTGATATTCTTAGAGAAGATATATATTGATGGGAATCAACTTCTCTAATTTCTATATATATTTTTTTTGTTCATTCTTTTTTATATAATAAAAGACCAACTTTTTAATTCATAGAACTAACAGTTACAAAGATAATATCAGTAACAACACCTAAAAAAATCATAAATGAAGAAGAAATAATCAACAATAACGAACTAGCAATTAATATTAATTTATTAGATTTTTGATTTTAAAAATGGTAGTAAAGTAAAAGACTACAAATAGTAGAAACAATCCATATTGTTAGATCGTAAGGAGTCGTTATTTTCTCCCAATCGAAAATCCAAAAGTAAAAGATGACTATATGACAAGTTAATAGTAGAAATATTGATGGAAGCGTTATCTTTTTATTGT
>NZ_QPEL01000024.1:0-15422 GCF_008368965.1 Bacillus sp. AY2-1
ATTATAGCTTTTATAGTATAATAATTCTAGTAATATTTTGACGGAGGGGAATATTTTGAATAAAGTTTTTTTTCATACTTGTATACTAATTTTTATAGCGATGATTGCTTCTAGTATTGGTGCATTCCTCATTTCATCTCAATTTTTGTTGAACTTTGTCAACATCTCGTTTTATATCGCGCTATTTTTTATTCTGATAGGTGGTTTTTTATTCATATTTCAAAATGGATTTTTCAATGTAACTCTTTACGCTTTCCAGAGAGTATTTGGCACGAACAAAAAGATTGACTCTTTAATTGAAGAAGTCGAGGAACCTACAGATAAGAAAGAACGTATTTATAAAACATATTCATTCAAATGGACATATCCAATTTGTATTACAGGTATCGTTCTTGGGTTGTTCTCGACCCTCATTAGCTTTACTATTTTGATGTAGTTTGCAAACACTATCCCATATGATATAATAATCAGCAAAACATTTTGTTATAAAACTTTAGTTCTTTCATATTAAAAGAGCTCAAGTAACAATAAATAAATTTATATGTATGCGATGATAAAGAAGAGTACATATTGATGCAATTTCAGAGAGCTTGTGGTCGGTGTGAACAAGTAATTGTACAGTATGGAATGGGCTTTTGAGCACCAAACCGAACCGAAAGTAGTAGGCCTTGGCGTTATATCCAGACGTTACTATGGATTAGAGAGATTTCACAGTAGTGAAATAATTAGGGTGGTACCGCGGTCCATTCGTCCCTATAGTTTTTTGGGATGAATGGGCTTTTTTGTTTGCCTTCTCTTCCCTATCACGCATTCAAATTTAGGAGGAAATAATTATGTCAGTTATCTTTTCTGGTATTCAGCCAAGCGGAACGATTACACTTGGAAACTATTTAGGGGCTATGAAGCAATTTACAGAGCTTCAAAACGAACACGATTGCTATTTCTGTATTGTAAACCAACATGCCATTACAGTACCTCAAGATCCTATACAACTTCGCAAAAACATTCGTAGTCTTGCTGCACTTTATGTAGCATGCGGCATCGATCCTGAAAAAGCTACTTTATTTGTACAATCAGAAGTACCTGCACACGCTCAACTAGGATGGATCATGCAATCTGTTGCTTACGTTGGAGAATTAGAGCGTATGACACAATATAAAGATAAAGCTTCAGGTAGAGATTCAGTTCCAGCTGGATTACTTACGTATCCACCATTAATGGCTGCTGATATTTTACTTTATAACACAGAAATCGTACCTGTTGGTGATGACCAAAAACAACATATGGAATTAACACGTGATCTAGCAGAGCGTTTCAACAAACGCTTCCGTGAAGTGTTCATAGTTCCTGAAATTCGTATTCCAAAAGTAGGAGCTCGCGTTATGTCATTAACCGAACCTACGAAAAAAATGAGTAAATCTGATCCGAATCCAAAATCAATGATCAGTATGCTTGATGAACCAAAAACAATTGAAAAGAAAATTAAAAGTGCTGTAACAGATTCAGAAGGTATCGTGAAATTCGATAAAGAAAATAAACCTGGAATCTCTAACCTATTAACAATTTACTCTTCATTCTCAGGAAAAACAGTTGAAGAGATAGAAGCAATGTACGAAGGAAAAGGATACGGCGACTTCAAAGGCGACTTAGCACAAGTAGTCGTAGAAGCAATTCGCCCAATCCAAGACAAATATAACGAACTAATCAGCTCCCCAGAACTAGACGAAATTCTAGACAAAGGTGCCGAAAAAGCAAACCGCGTTGCATTCAAACAACTACGCAAAGTAGAAAACGCAATGGGACTAAGCAGAAAACGTAGGTAACATAAAAAGCGGAGGCGACTGCTTAGCCCTGACGGCTAAAGTTCTTTCCCACAGAAGGTGCTTTTTACCTTCTCGTGGGGAAGGTTCTTAGACGCGAAGGGCTAGGAGCCGGAGCTAGATTACATATAAAGTGGAAGCGGCTCGTTTAGAATGTGAGGGGGATGGAGCTCCTGACGTAAAGGCGCTTTTTGCCTCGCAGGAAGGCGCGAAGCCACCGAACATTCTTGCCGCTGGAGCTGGATTTCACCAAATTAAAAAACCGCCAATTGGCGGTTTTTTAATTTACCTTTTGCTCATTTTCCATTTCCCATAACTTTTCAAAAAACGGCTGTCCTTTTACAAGGCGCTCGCATAATTGTTCGTGCTTCTCAGACCAGCCTGATTTCGCTTCATCATATAGTCTTGCCCAAATATCTTCAAATTCCATATGTTGGACCGTTCCATATGCTGACGGATCCCACTCTGTGTACCAATAGCGAATTTCCGCTGTATTTTTCGTTGTATGTAATTGATCTAACGCCATAAATAATAATTGTTTTAGTTGTCTTTCTTTACGAGTCAAGCCATTCATAATGAAAGGCGATGGTGATAAAATGTGGTGTTCTTTTTCTGTTTCTTCTACTTGGAACTCATACTTTTCTGCTTGTACGTTTTCTACCATCTCATATACCATCTGCTCTTGCCGTGGTATAAGTCTGCTTTTACGAATAGGTACATTGTAACCAATTGTATCAATCGCAATAATTCCTTTTCCATCTGTAACAACAAAGCAATACTCTTGCTGCAAACGTTCATGATTTTTACGAATATAAGCCTTATGATGTACGTCTTCCAACAATTTTTGCGGAAGCTCTAACAATTCGTCCTCGATGTAATGATATAATGTGGCATCTACTTTTAATAATGGCACTTGATCTAATAGCTCAATCGTATCATCTTTCCGCCATTCGTAAAAATGACAAACGTTATACCCATTCTCTTCACCTTCAAACCAATTTACCCATACATCATGTAGATATAACATTCACTACCCCTCACTTCACTACTGTTTGTATCAATCATTATGTTCAATTTTTCTTAACTTTATTCCACCTAAGGAAATATATTCTAATTATTATTTTTTCTTCTATTAATACTAAAAAAACAGGAAATAGAGCTCCTGTTTTTTTATATATGAAATGTATTTGCTTTATTCAATATTTCTTTTGCATCTATAGATAATAAAGAAAGTGTATCTTCTCCTTCCAATGTTACACAATCTTTGACAATATGAAATCCAAGCGCATAGCCAAGCATCTTTGGATAAGAGTGAAATCCATTTAATAAGATGTCGTGCTCCCTTGTTCCTCGTTTTATACTTATTCTTTCATGTACAACATTTTTCCAATAATAAATAGCCTCTTCTTTTGAAAGATACATCGTCCACGGTGCATTGTTTTTTTCTGAATATCTTTCCGTTACCGCTTGCTCAGCTAGCCCTTCCATAATCATCGTATCAAGTAATGTATATTCTGTTTCTTTCGTCTCAATTTGATGTAACCTGCATATGTGATGATATTCATGCGCCAATAACACCTTTAATTCTTCCACCGAATTCCGTCCACATACAAATAAGAAAATAACATGACGCATAGATAATCCAGCTCTACCGTTATACTCTTCTTGTACAGTTCGATTATAGGCATCTGATAATAAAATAAAGACAGGGACATCCGGACCTTTCAACCAATTTTTCAATTTATCATACTCCAAGCTCAACTCTTTCCAAATTTCCTTTTCCTCTAATTCTTTAATTTCCTTTTCCCCATGCATGACCGGACGATACATCCCTTTTGAAATCAAAAAGCGATACAACCTTTCTTTTGGCAACGGAATATACTTCGTAAATTTCTCACAAAGTTTTTCTGGCCGTCCATAATATAAATGTAGCCATTCAGCTGTTTCAATAACCCCCATCTTTATCCCTCCTTTTTTCTTATGTATATGCTACAAGAGAAAAAGACGTAAAAATAAATAAGGAGTTTTTTCGTAATATGCTACGAAAAAACTCCTTATTTCATCTATTATTTATACGATTTAAATACTAATACTGCGTTATGACCACCGAATCCTAGTGAGTTACTTAATACTGCATTTACTTCTTGTTGTCTCGCTTGATTCGGTACGTAATCTAAGTCACATTCTGGATCTGGTGTTTCATAGTTAATTGTTGGAGGGATTACTCCGTCTGTAATTGATTTAATTGAGAAGATCGCTTCAACAGCACCAGCTGCTCCTAATAAGTGACCTGTCATTGATTTCGTTGAGCTAATTGCTACTTTGTACGCGTGCTCACCGAACGTTTCTTTAATTGCCATCGTTTCATACTTTTCATTCGCATCCGTACTTGTACCGTGCGCATTAATGTAATCAATATCTTCTGGCTGTAGACCTGCATCTGCTAAAGCTTGACGCATTGCACGCACGCCGCCTTCACCACCAGGAGCCGGCATTGTAATATGGAATGCATCACCAGTTGCACCGTAACCAGCGATTTCGGCATAAATGTGAGCACCACGAGCTAATGCGTGCTCTAATTCTTCAAGAATTAAAATACCTGAACCTTCACCCATTACGAAACCGCTACGGTTTTTATCAAATGGACGGCAAGCCGTTGCTGGGTCTTCATTAAATGTTAATGCTTTCGCTGAGCTAAATCCTGCGAATGCCATACTTGTTAACGGCGCTTCAGCTCCGCCTGTTATCATTGCATCAGCATCACCACGCTGAATTGCTTTAAATGCATCACCAATTGAGTTTGCACCAGATGCACAAGCCGTTACAGAGCAAGTGTTAATTCCTTTCGCTCCTGTTGCGATTGATACTTGACCTGCTGCCATATCTGGAATCATCATCGGCACGAAGAATGGGCTCACACGGCGCGGACCTTTCTCAGTAAAAATCTTAAATTGTTCTTCGTATGTCTCCATACCGCCAATACCAGATCCAATCCATACACCAATTCGAGGTCCGTTTTCTTCTGTAATCTCAAGCTTTGCATCTGCAACTGCCATTTTCGCTGCTGCTACTGCATATTGTGTAAAGCGATCCATACGGCGCGCTTCTTTTTTATCAATATATTTCTCTACTTCAAAGTCGTTAATTTCTGCTGCTACTTTTGCTGGAAATAGTTCCGGATCAATTCTTGTAAGTCGTCCGATTCCAGATACACCTTTTTTAATGTTTTCCCACGCTGTTTCAACATCTGTACCGATCGGTGTAACAGCTCCTAGTCCTGTAATTACGACCCTCTTTTTTTCCATACAAAATACACTCCTTTTTTTCTCTCAGTCCTTATTTACCCCAACGAAGAGCAACTGCTCCCCATGTTAATCCGCCGCCAAAACCAACAAGTATAATTAAATCACCATCTTGAATACGTCCATTTTGCAATTCCTCTACCATTGCAATTGGAATTGAAGAAGCTGATGTATTACCAAACTTTTCAATTGTCATACTCATTTTTTCTTGTGGTAAATTTAATCTCTCTCTTGCAGATTCCATAATACGAATGTTCGCTTGATGCGGTACTAAGAAATCCACATCCTCTTTCGTAAGACCAGCTTTATCCAGCACGCGAAGACAAGATTCACCAAGTTGACGAACGGCAAATTTAAACACTTCTCTGCCATTCATCATAACATACTCGTCTTGATAAAGATGCTTACCGCCACTTCCGTCTGCTCCTAATTCGAAAGATAGAACGCCTCTTCCTTCTGAAACAGCTCCCATTACGATAGCACCGGCTCCGTCTCCAAATAGTACCGCTGTATTTCGATCATTCCAGTCTACAATTTTAGATAGTTTATCACTACCAACTACTAATACATTTTTATAAGTTCCCGTTTGAATAAATTGCTGCGCTGTAATCATTCCGTACATAAAACCAGCACATGCTGCACCTACATCCATTGCAGCTGCATGTTTCGCTCCAATCGCTTCTTGAATGACACAAGCTACTGCTGGAAACGCACGATCTGGTGTTACTGTCGCCACCAAAATAAGATCGATATCTTCTCCGCTAACCCCTGCATCTTCAAGTGCTTTTTTAGCAGCCTCTACGGCCATATACGAAGTATCTATTGTATCATCGGCAATGCGTCTTTCGGCAATTCCCGTTCTCGTACGAATCCATTCATCGGATGTATCCATTATCTTCTCTAAATCGTGATTTGTGACTACTTTTTCCGGCACATATCTTCCGATCCCTAAAATGCCCACGTTCACATCGCAGCCCTCCGTTTTATATCAATTATTATGACTTGGTACTAATTTTAAAACATAAATGTATTTTTGTCTAGAATATATTTCAGCTAAAACATAAAGCTAGGCATTATTCACTTTATTGTTTATTAAAAGAAACAGAAACATACCTTCCCTGTTTCTTTTGAAATATAAAAAGGCTCGAACCGCTTCTCTCGACGGTTCGAGCCTCTTTCTCCTCAAAAAGAAAGGGTTTTATTGTTGATCTGCTTTCCCAAGCTCATATGCTTCGTTCATAACTTTCATCAATAACTCTAATACTGGTTGTGCTTTCTCCATATCAAGCGCAATTCCATTATCATCTAAAATGGCCTTTGCTTCTGGTAAATGCTTCATTGCGATTTGTAAAAACTGCATGCTTTTTTCGTTCATATTATACTCTTCCTCTCCATTAAAACTTTCACATACAATAGTGTAACACGCGTGCTACCCTTCGTATAACTCTTTATATTTTTTCATGTGTGCCAGTTGCTTATTTAAACCGTATTCTAACGGAGTATTTCTTTTTATCGAAATTACCTCGATAGCCTCATCTCTTACTTCGTTATTATTTTTATTTACTTTATCATCCGCGCGTAAAAGGTTCATACCTTTTTTCCATAATGACTTTTTACCACTAAGCAAATTGTATATACCGAGATGCTGCTCGTTCATTCCATTTTCCCATAAGTATTCACATACATCTTCCACGTACAGTAGATCACTTCCGTTTTCCTCACTCGCATAATAGCACTCTTTCTCATCCAGTTCTGATAAAATGAGCTGATGATACATCATAAAAGACGGTTGCCACGGTCCATATAATGTAGGAACTCGAAATACACTATATTGTAAATCCCCTTTTTTCAATCCTTCTTCTACTTTCAAAAATATGCGCTTATTTTCCGATTCATCTGTACTACCTACTTCAATAGAAGAAATTAAATTTAACTTCAATTTTTGTTCTTCACACATTCTTATAATTCGCTTTAAATATTGTAATATGACTCTTTCATTCCGAAATCCACATTGCTGATTTGGCTCATATAAGCAAAAGTAAACAGTATCGAATCTCTCTTCCTCTACTGATCTCCATCCATCTTCATCTCTTATCGAATAATACGTAAATAACGCATTTCGCCCAATTAACAATAACTTCTCTTCATTAATTTTGGTCATACTATTGAATTCATCAAAATCAAGACCATACACTTCTACTTCTTCTGCGATCATTTTATTCACAAGGTGATAACCTACAAACGTAAGTGCACCTATTATCAGCACGCGTTCCATACCACCAACCCTTTCTCCTTGAAACAAATAGCTCCTCATTTATGTATATGGGAGCTTCACAATTCTTCTTCATATTTTTTAAAGAAATCAGTCGTTTGCCTAACCATTTTATATTTCACATCTTGCAGATGGAACAAGACAGACGTATCGCATTGATTTAATTGCCTCATTTTCTCATATTTACGCAACTGTTGTTTTCTTCCTCTTTTTTCTTGTGTTGATACGAAAACTTTGACAGGTACACAAGATGGCAGAAGCGTAAATGATTTCTTATTTATTTTTAAATCTAACTCTTCTTCTTTGGCATCATACGCCAAACTTAATTCCTTCACTAATCTTTTGTAAAAAAACTTATGCTCTTTCTCAAATTCCACATATTCTGGTAAATCTAAACATGGATTCAACATAATGACAGAACGAATACATTCAGGGTATTTGTTCATCATTTCAAGTGCTACAAGCGCACCCATACCATCTGCCATTATGTGCATTTTCGCATTTAACGTCTCTTTTCTCAAAACAACATCATATAAACGTTTTGCTAGACGAACAGATTGGTCGTTTCCCCAGTGCCTTCCGTATAAATTAGAAGAAAAGACCGTGTAGCCTTCCTCAATAAGGCCATGTAAAAAATAAGATCTTCCCGCATGCTGTGTCCATAAACTTGTACCATTCTCAATAAAGTAGTTGTAATCACCGAGGAGCATAACCGAAAATCCATTTGGCTTCTCCGGTAAATAAATGACACATGGTTCTTTTTCTAAGTAAAAAAAACGTTCCGTAATACTCATTTTTCCCCCGCCTTATTTTCTAAACATATAAAACCACTCTTTTATAATGTATGAACGGAATGCAAATTTGCGTTGAAAAATCTACAAATATTTTTCTATATTCTTTTTTCAATTGTGTTACAATAAGGACAGATTGAACGAATAGAGGTGTAAAATATGCGTTTCATTTGGGCATTAATTTGGTCGTTCTTACTTGTACATATGATGAGCTATGTAATCGGCTCTATGACTGGCGGTACATACGACTTTAACCAAGCGTCTATTTTCTCAGTTGTTCTTGCTATATTAGTACTAGCGATTTCAGCTGCAATTCCAAACGAGCCAGTAGAACAACACTAAAAAAAGAGTCCGGATTTTATCCGAACTCTTTTTTATTTTTATTTCACATGAACAACTAATTCGTTATTTTCTACATCGACAACTACGTGACTATTGTCAGTAATTGTTCCTGCAATTAATTCTCGCGCTAATTTCGTTTCCACTTGACGTTGTACGTATCGTTTTAATGGACGAGCTCCATACATCGGATCAAAGCCAGCTTCTACAACAAATTCTTTTGCTGCGTCTGTTAATTCTACTGTAATGTGACGGTCAGCTAAACGCCCTTGTAATTCTTTTACAATTTTATCAACAATACCTTTAATTTCATTCGTTGTAAGAGGTTTAAATAAAATAATTTCATCAACACGGTTTAAAAATTCAGGGCGGAAATGTCCTCTTAATTGCCCCATTACAAGGTCTCTTGATTCCTCTTTAATCGAGCCATCTTCTTCTAATCCATCTAGTAAATGAGCAGATCCAATATTTGAAGTCATAATAATAACTGTGTTTTTAAAGTCCACTGTACGTCCTTGCGAATCTGTAATGCGTCCATCATCTAACATTTGTAATAAAATGTTGAATACTTCTGGATGTGCTTTTTCAATTTCATCTAATAAAATAACGGAATATGGTTTACGTCTTACCGCTTCTGTTAATTGACCGCCTTCTTCATATCCTACATATCCAGGAGGTGCACCAATTAAGCGTGACACTGCGTGTTTCTCCATATACTCAGACATATCAATACGAATCATTTGCTCTTCACTATCAAATAAAGACTGCGCTAACGTTTTTGCAAGTTCTGTTTTACCAACACCCGTAGGGCCTAAGAAAATGAAGGAACCAATCGGGCGGTTCGGATCTTTAATACCAGCGCGAGCACGAAGAACCGCGTCTGATACTAAGCTTACTGCTTCCTCTTGTCCGATGACACGCTCTGATAAGATTTGCTCTAAGCGTAGTAATTTCTCGCGTTCACCTTCAACGAGTTTAGCAACAGGAATACCAGTCCAGCGTGAAACAATATCTGCAATTTCTTCTTCACTTACTTCCTCACGTAATAAACGATTTTCTTGTTTATTATGCGCGCCCATTTCTTCCGCTTCTTTTAACTCTTTTTCAATTGCTGGAATTTTCCCGTGACGAAGTTCGGCTGCTTTATTTAAATCGTAATTACCTTCTGCTTCTTCTAATTCACGGCGCAGACGTTCTAAATGTTCACGTAAGTCACGAACTTTGTGAATGTCTTCTTTTTCTTTCTCCCATTTCGCTCTCATACCACTTGCAACTTCTTTTAAATCTGATAGTTCACGTTGCAACGTTTTAAGACGTTCTTGGCTACCACGATCTGTTTCTTTTCCAAGAGCTGCTTCCTCAATTTCTAACTGCATAATACGACGCGTTACTTCATCTAATTCTGTCGGCATAGAATCGATTTCTGTACGAATTGTTGCACACGCTTCATCGACAAGATCAATTGCTTTATCTGGTAAGAAACGGTCCGAAATATATCGATCTGATAAAACTGATGCTGCTACAATCGCGCGGTCATGAATATTTACACCGTGATAAATTTCAAAACGCTCTTTTAAACCACGTAAAATGGAAATTGTATCTTCAACAGTTGGTTCTTCTGCTAATACTTGTTGGAAACGTCTTTCTAACGCCGGGTCTTTCTCAATATATTTACGATATTCATCTAATGTCGTCGCCCCAATACAGTGTAGTTCACCGCGAGCAAGCATCGGTTTTAACATATTCCCTGCATCCATCGCACCTTCTGTTTTACCGGCGCCAACGATTGTATGAAGTTCATCAATAAATAATAAAATACGCCCTTCACTCTTTTTAATTTCATTTAATACAGCTTGCAGACGCTCTTCGAACTCACCACGGAATTTCGCACCAGCTACGAGCGCACTCATATCTAACGCGAAGATCGTTCTATCTTTTAGCCCTTCAGGTACATCTTTTTTCACAATACGCTGCGCTAACCCTTCAACGATTGCTGTTTTACCAACACCTGGCTCACCAATTAAAACAGGGTTGTTTTTCGTTTTACGTGAAAGAATGCGAATGACACGTCGAATTTCACTATCCCGGCCAATAACAGGATCAATTTTCCCTGCTCTCACTTCTGCCACTAAATCACGGCCATATTTTTCTAACGCTTCATAAGTTGCTTCTGGATTTTGACTAGTCACTCTTTGATTCCCCCGAACTGTCATTAAAGACTGTAATAAGTTATCTTTCGTAATATGAAATCTTGTAAATAATTGATTGATATCGCCTTTTTCTTCAGAAAAAGCAAGCAATACATGTTCCACTGAAATGTAGTCATCTTGCAATTTCTCTGCTTCTTTTCCTGCTCTTACAAGTAGTTGTTGCAGAGCACCTGTTATATATAATTTGCCTACTTCTGCACCGCTTCCCGTTACAGAAGGTTTTTTCTTAATTAAACTTTCGGCGCCTTGCTTTAACGCTTCTATATCGACATTCATTTTTTGAAAAATACGCACTGCTAACCCATCTTGCTCTTCTAATAATGTAAACAAGAGATGAACAGTATCTACTTCTTGATGATGATGAGATACCGCTAAAGATTGGGCACTCATAATCGCCTCTTGTGTTTTTGTTGTCATTTGATTTAAGTCCATCTTTACAGCCCTCCAAATGTTTGACTTTCTTTGACCTTTGATTTAATTATACGCCAACTGACTTTTTTATACAATAAATTCGCCTATGCATTTTCAAACTTATTATTGGAAAAAGAAAAAAGGAGCATTCATTATGCTATTTAAAAAAGTACGATAAATGAAACTACATTATGTAACAACAAAAAAGCCGCAATAAAGATTGCGGCTTCTGTTACGGTTTTCTTTTATATGTCCACTGGCGGTTATGATTTGTGTTGTCTGGAAACTTTTCACCGGCAGTTAATTGTACCATTTGCGGATTTTTTACCATACTTCCCGTTTCACCAATTTCTACGTAAATGCCATCATTTGGCGCTTTTTGTCCAGAACGAAACCTGCGATTTTGTCCCATCTTCATTCTCCTTCCATGACGTCTTGCCTCATTAGTATATCCATTTTAAAAGAAAGGTTTTCTGTCATGTTTAGGAAACAAGTACTACATCTCATTCTTGTACATATACATGAATGACACAAGCTTAGGAAGGAATTCCTTTCCTATCTGTAGAAAAAAAGAAACCAACCTACTCTAGGCTAGTTTCAAAGGAGAGTCAAACATATACGAGAAGATTACATGTTCATTATATGCCTCATCATACGAGCAATGTAACCCTTTTCACATTTTGTACATAATGAAAGAAACATTATTTGAACTTTCTAAAAAGATGTTGACTTTTCTTAATTTCCAACGAGAAATAGTAGACACCGTAGTACTTCGCGACGTAAGATGGATATATAGTGAAATCTCCATCTATGGTGGTCTCACCCAGTCTAACCTCTTATTTCTGCATATTAAAAACGGAAATACAGATAGAAACAAAAAAATTATTATAAGAGGTGAAATTATGAACAAACAACATTTAATCGCATTAGACTTAGACGGCACTTTATTAACAGACAACAAAATAATTTCGACTCGAACGAAACATACAATTGCAAAAGCAAAGGAACAAGGACACGTTGTCGTTATTTCAACAGGACGTCCATTCCGCGCTAGTTATGATTACTATAAAGAACTAGGTCTGAATACACCTATCGTAAACTTTAACGGTGCGTACGTGCACCATCCTCTGGATTCAAACTGGGGTATACATCACTCTCCTCTTGAGCTAGCAACAGCGCAAGAAATTGTACGAGCTTGTTTTGATTTCGGCGTAAAAAATATATACGCTGAAGTTATGGATGATGTGTATGTTCGTGAAATTGATGAAGATAAAAAACACATTTTCGAATTCGGTTCTCCTAAGATTTTTACAGGAGACTTATTAAATATTTTAAATGACCATCCAACTTGCTTATTAATTGACGCACATGACGAGCATTCTACTGCAATTCGTCAACATTTAACTGATATGCATGCGGAAGTAATCGACCATAGAAAATGGGGTGCACCTTGGCCGATTATTGAAATTGTAAAAAGCGGATTAAATAAAGCGGTCGGATTACAAAAAATTTCTAGTCATTACAACATTCCACAAGAGCGAATTATTGCTTTCGGTGACGAAGATAATGATTTTGAAATGATTGAATTTGCTGGTCACGGCATCGCAATGGGAAATGCCATCCCTGAATTAAAATCACTCGCAAACCATACTACGTTAACGAACGAAGAAGATGGTATTGCTTTATATTTAGAAGAGGTTCTTGGGTTGTAATCTAAAAATTCCCTGCTTATAGTTTCCTGCCAAATGTCCATACTATAAGTAGACGCATAACACATAGCGTCGATTGTTTTCAGCTAAATAAAGGGGGTTTTTCGAATGGGTAAAAAGAACAAATCAAAACGTTTTATCCAACAAGGAGCCGATGCTGTTATGAAGCATGATGCAAGATTCCCGTACAGAGGTACATTAGCTGAGGCAGAAAAAGCAAGAAGTAACTCTTCTTTTGGAGGGGTTTAAATGGGGAACTTACTATTCCAACAAGCCAGAGATGCTGTTGAAAATGCCGTATCTTGTTCAAGCGGTACTGAGCAACAAGATCTCGTGTATAGAGCAAAAAATGCTTTGCAATCCGCTTACGCAAACTCTTCAACTGCTGAAAAAGTTCAGCTACGTGAAATGCAAGAGCAATTGCAAAACATTACGAATGTACATTAAAAACGAGGACCAGTTTTGGTCCTCTTTAATCTTTCCGAAACAATCCGAACACCCCAACTGTTTGCAGTATATTTGTAAATGCCCCTGGGTCCACTTGTTTAATAATCCTCTCTAATTCGTATAACTCGTAACGGGTAATAACCATCATTAGCATTTCTTTATTTTCATTCGTATAAGCACCTGTTGCTGGTATTGTTGTAATCCCTCTTACTAATCGCGAGTGAATCGCCTTTCGTACATCTGCCCCATTCTTCGTAACAATTAATGCTGTAATCTTTACATGACGAGTATGAATTGCATCAATAATTCGCGTTGACACATATAAAGTCACTAATGTATATAACGCTTTTTCCCATCCATATACATAGCCAGCAGCGATAATAATAATTGCATTAAAAAAGAAAAAGTATGTACCGACAGGCTTATCTTTTATTTTTGATAAAATCATGGCAATAATATCTAATCCGCCTGTAGAAGCACCCCACTTTAAAGCAATCCCTACCCCAATTGCCGAAATAATCCCGCCAAAAATCGCATTTAATATGATATCGTTCGAAACTGCTCTAACAGGGATGATTTCTAGAAACAAAGTCATAAATATAACACAAAGAAAACTAAAAAAAGTGAAGGCCTTTCCAACCTTTTTCCATGCTAAAATAACGACAGGAATATTAAATAAACTAAACAACACACCCGTAGATACGTGAATCGATAAAAAATCACCTAATATTTGTGATAATAATTGAGACAATCCAGCAAAGCCGCTCGCATACACTTTCGCTGGCGTTAAAAATAAATTCATCCCAATCGCGTTTAATAAACCTGCGATGATTACAACGATTAACTTCTTTATAAGTTCAGTATAATTCAACTTTAAATCCATTTCGAATCCACCTTTACCCTTCATAAATGCACCGCTATACATAGTCTTTACGAAAAAGGAAATGATAAACGTACAACGTTTAGAAATGGAGTTGATACATATGCCACATACGAGTGATAACGACAAAAAAGCACGCGATAATAATGCAAAACGCGCACAAAAAAATGAGCAAGAACAAAAAAATATAGAGCAAGGTAAACGTGCATACTCTAAAAAGACCGATCACCTTTGATTCCACCGTACATCAGCAATTATGTTGATGTACTTTTTTTACATTTCACAGGAAAAAACATTAAAAATTCACTTCATGTTCACTTCTATATTCTACAATAGCGATAACATATTCGGATGAGGTGTTGGCATGAGAGGGAAACAAATTTTCATTATTACTGCACTAATAAGTATATTGATGCTATCTGCTTGCGGACAAAAAAACGAATCAGCTACAGTCGCCACAGCAACAGACTCAACCGTTACGAAGGACGACTTCGAAAAACAGTTGAAAGATCGTTACGGAAAAGACATGCTATACGAAATGATGGCACAAGACGTCATCACCAAAAAATATAAAGTATCTGATGAAGAGGTAAATAAAGAAGTAGAAAAAGTAAAAAAACAATATGGAGATCAATTCAAAAAAGTATTAGAAAATAATGGTTTAAAAGATGAAGAGGATTTCAAAAATCAAATTAAGTTCAAACTTGCTATGAATGAAGCAATTAAGAAAAGCATTACAGAGAAAGACGTAAAAGACCACTATAAGCCAGAAATTAAAGCGAGTCACATTTTAGTAAGTGACGAAAATGAAGCGAAAGAAATAAAGAGTACACTAGATGCTGGTGCTTCATTTGAAGAATTAGCAAAACAAGAATCACAAGATCTACTATCAAAAGATAAAGGTGGAGACCTTGGATACTTCAATTCAGGTACAATGGCTCCTGAATTTGAAACGGCTGCCTACAAACTAAATGTTGGACAAATTAGCAACCCCGTAAAATCATCAAACGGTTATCACGTTATTAAATTAACTGATAAAAAAGATTTAAAACCTTACGATGAAGTAAAAAAATCTATTCGCAAAAACTTAGAAGAAGAACGTATCGCTGACCCTATATTCAGCAAAAAATTGTTACAAGAGGAATTAAAAAAGGCAAATATTAAAATAAACGATAGTGATTTGAAAGATACATTTACTCTTGTTTCTCCACAAGGAAATTAAAAAAGCACAACCTTATTTT
>NZ_QPEL01000240.1:0-6698 GCF_008368965.1 Bacillus sp. AY2-1
GTTTTGAGGAAGAAATATTATCTTGATAGTAATATAACAATACTTCTAAGAAATCTAAAAAACTCTAATCAATACATTTTAGCTGTTAAGAAGAATATTCAATCCAAAACTAATGGCGATTTATTAACCTAACATCTCAATATCAATATTTAAAAAGATGCTCCTGGATTTATCCAAGAGCATCTTTTATAAAGCTTTATTTTAACTTATTTATAATGTCTCAATTAACAATTATATAGTTGTAATCAGTCCTTTAAAAATGATAGGAGTGCTTCATTAAATTCTTTAGCATGCGTTGCATTGAGCCCATGTGGACCACCCTTTATTAATGCTACTTTAGAATTAGGAATTGCTTCATGTGTTAATTTCCCACTATATTCATATGGTACAGTTGCATCTGAATCACCATGAATGACAAGGGTAGGTATATTAATCTTGGCTAAATCGCTTCTGAAGTCTGTTTTGCTGAAAGCAGCGATACAATCTAATGTTCCTTTAGGTGATGCACCCGCAGCGATATCCCTATTGTAAAGTCGAAATGGTTCACTAACTAAGTCAGTTCGATCTCCAGCAGCAAAAAAACCTTTCGTAAACTCATCAAGGAATGCTATGCGATCACTTTTCACTCCATTTTCAAATCCTTGAATTGCTACATCATCTAATACACCCTCAGGATGATCTGCTGACTTGTAAAGGAATGGTGGTACAGCTCCGGCAAATACAGCCTTCTCTATTCTATGGGTTCCATATTTCCCAATATACCGGGCTACTTCGCCTCCCCCCATAGAAAAACCAACAAGTGTGACATTTTGAAGCTCTAAATGTTCTAATAGTTGATGTAAATCAGAAGTAAAGGTATCATATTCATACCCTTCCCACGGCTGAGATGATTTTCCAAAGCCTCGACGATCATATGTTATAACTCTGTATCCAGCCTCAACAAGAGCGGGAACTTGATATTCCCAAGATCGACCACTTAACGGCCAACCATGAATGAGTACAACTGGTTTTCCTATACCATGATCCTCATAATATATCTCAATTGGTGCTTGATTTTCGGTTCCTACAGTAATTTTTGCCATTCTCCTACCTCCTTTAATATGTATCCTTTTCTTCAATAATTCGGATGAATCTCATAAGCTATTCATGCACGTTTATGTTGTGAACTCTAAGTATGAAACTCTATTGTTCCAATGCATTTTTTCTCCGTTTGGAACAATCCCCCCTCTAATACCTTTTTCATCATAAAATAATTACTGAACATTACTCATATTCAATTGTAATAACAAAAATAGGTGACTATCAATATTGTTCTATCTATAGGATGTATAGGTAAAACCAATCTATTTTATAGTGAAAACAACTATAGTTACGACCTATACAAATTATAGATAATTTAGAATTGATTAATGAATCAGTTTTCAAATACTATAAATTTGTATAGCACTTCATGTTCTGTGAATGCTGCTATAACCAATATTATTGGTCAGCTTAGTTATAAACGAAGAAACTTATGATAGTATTCGACTATTTAAACTTTCTTCGATTACTTAATTTTTAGGAGGAATACATAATGACTGATCTCTATTCTCGTATTAACAAAGATGATGCTGTCGTGCTTTTAGTAGATCATCAAACTGGTCTTATGTCCGGACTAGTACGTGACTATGGTGTTGATGAATTCAAGAACAATGTTTTAGCTCTTGCTCATACTGCTAAGTTTTTTGATTTACCAGTTATTTTAACAACAAGTTTTGAAAACGGACCTAACGGACCTTTAATGCAAGAATTGGTTGATCTCTTTCCTCATGCACCAAAAATAGCTCGACCTGGACAAATTAACGCATGGGATAATGATGATTTTGTAAAAGCAATCGAAGAAACTGGAAAAAAGCAAATTATCATCGCCGGCGTAGTTACGGACGTTTGTGTTGCTTTCCCTGCACTTTCCGCTATAAAAGCTGGATATGAAGTATTTGCTGTTACTGATGCTTCAGGTACTTTCAATAAACAAGTTGCAGATGCTGCAAATACTCGTATGGCACATAGTGGTGTGCAACTTATGAACTGGTTTAGCGTAGCTTGCGAATTACAACGCGATTGGCGCAACGATGTCGAAGGTTTTGGCAATTTGCTTGCTAGCAATCTTCCAGGCTATCAAAATATAATTGGAAGCTATATGGGCGCACAGCGAGATCTTAGTAAACAAAATGCATAAATGTATTTCAAGGAAATAGCTTTAAATCACTTTTTAAAAAATGGATAGTATACATTTAGTGCTGATTAAATCAGCACTCTCTTTTTAATTAACAGAAAAAACATTATTTTCAATAATATTGATTTTAAACAATTAAAAAAGGAGCGTTTTATTATGAGTAATTTAGAATTGTTAAATCCGGAGAACAGTGCCTTAATTTTGATTGATTTTCAGCCTCAAATGACTTTTGGAGTTGCAAGTATTGATAGACAAACATTGATTAATAACGTTATGCTGCTTGCTAAATCAGCAAAAACTTTTAACGTACCTACTATTCTTACTACAGTTGAAACACGCAGCTTTTCTGGTTATTTTTGGCCGCAAATTCTTGACATATTCCCAAACCATGAAATTATAGAACGCAGTTCAATGAATTCTTGGGAAGATCCAAAATTTGTTGAAGCAGTTAAAGCAACAGGTAGAAAGAAATTAATATTTGCAGCACTTTGGACTGAAGTTTGCCTTGCATTCCCTGTGCTTGAAGCAATTAAAGCTGGCTATGAGGTGTATGCAGTTGATGATGCTTCAGGTGGTACTAGTTTGACAGCACATAACGCTGCTATGCGTCGTGTAGAACAAGCTGGTGCAATTCCAGTGACAGCAATTCAAGTTTTACTTGAATACCAACGTGATTGGGCACACAAAGACACTTATGATGCTGTAATGGAGATTGTAAAAGAACACACTGGCGCTTATGGTCAAGGTGTAGAATACGCATATACTATGGTTCACGGCGCGCTTCCAAGCAGAAAAATATGAAACTAGAAGGAGTAGCTGTCGAAGAGACTCATACAGAGAACACAATGGATGCTGCTAATCCAGTAACAACGATTGTTACATGGGAAATTCAACAGGGTAAAGAAAAACAGTTTGAAACATGGAGACATGAAATTGAGGCTGCGGCTACTAAATTCCCAGGACATTTAGGTGTAAATCTAATAGTCCCAAGTAACGAATCCAGAGAGTATACTGTTATTTTTCGCTTTGATACGTATGAGCATCTACGTGCTTGGCAAGAATCAGATGTTCGCCGGGATTTGTTAAAAACGGCCGAGCAATTTCAAGCCACTAATCCAACTTACAAAACTGAAAGCAGTTTGGCTTATTGGTTTGTTACTCCGAAAACGCCAGTTCCACCGCCAAAATGGAAAATGTCTATCGTTACCCTTTTGGGTGTATGGCCTCTTAGCATGTTAGCTCCTAAATTGATAGGACCTATTATAAAACATATGAATCCTATTATGTCAGCTTTTTTTGTTTCTGTATGTATAGTGTCCTTGCTATCATGGGTAGTCATGCCGATTTTCGGTAAATTATTTCATCCATGGTTACAAAATAATAGAAAGTAGACGAGGTGTGAACATGACTTTACCGGATATGATCTTATATAACGGAAAAATTACTACCCTTGACCCTTCTCAACCTGAGGTATCTGCTATCGCCATAACTGATGGTTTAGTCACTGCAGTAGGTGGAGATGAGCTTCTTAATAGTGCCACGGAAAAAACAAAGAAAATAGACCTTAAAAGAAAGAGAGCTATTCCAGGCCTGAATGACTCTCATATACACGTTATTCGTGGTGGTCTACATTATAATATGGAATTACGTTGGGAAGGCGTGCCATCACTTTTTATTGCTCTAGAAATGCTCAAAGAACAGGCAAGGCGTACACCTGCTCCTCAGTGGGTAAGAGTAGTTGGAGGTTGGTCTGAATTTCAATTTAAAGAGAGACGGTTGCCAACTTTGGAAGAAATTAATGCCGTTTCTGAACACACTCCTGTCTTTGTGCTACATCTTTACGATAGAGCACTTGTAAATCGTGCAGGGCTGCATGCACTGGGATATACGAAAGATACACCAGACCCTCCAGGCTGCTTAATTGAGCGGGATAAACGAGGTAATCCAACAGGCCTTTTAATTGCGAATCCTAACGCTTCTATTCTTTATTCAAGTTTGGGTAAAGCACCAGTACTTAATTTTGACGACCAGATTAACTCAACTCGCCATTTTATGCGCGAATTAAATAGATTAGGTATTACAAGTGCTATTGACGCAGGTGGTGGATTCCAAAATTATCCGGATGATTACAAAGTTGTTGAACATTTAGCCGAGAAGGAACAATTAACTTTGCGTATTGCTTATAATCTATTTACGCAAAATCCAAATCATGAATATGAAGACTTTGCTTCATGGGCAAAAATTGTTTCTCCAGGTCAAGGAAGTGATAAGTATAAAATGAATGGTGCCGGAGAGATGTTAGTATTCTCAGCAGCCGATTTTGAAAAATTTCAAATGCCACGGCCTGAACTAGCTACGATGATGGAAGCTGACTTAAAGAAAGTAATTTCTCTATTGGTGGAAAACCGTTGGCCCTTCCGTTTACATGCAACTTATGATGAGTCAATCACACGTTTCTTAAATGTATTTGAGGAAGTTAACAGTGAAATTCCTTTTAATGGTCTACGATGGTGGTTTGACCATGCAGAAACAATCTCAGATCGTAGTATGGAACGTGTTAAGGCTTTAAATGGCGGTATTGCCATCCAAGACCGCATGGCTTTTCAAGGTGAATACTTTGTTGATTTATACGGAAAGGAAGCTGCAAAGCGTACTCCTCCGATTTATCGTATGTTAGACCTTGGTATACCTGTTGGCGCCGGTAGTGATGCAACTAGGGTTTCCAGCTATAACCCTTGGGTTGCCCTTTACTGGATGGTTGCCGGAAAAACCATTGGTGGGCTTTCCATATACGATGAAAAAAATAAACTTGATAGAAAAGTAGCCCTGGAATTATATTCAAAAGGAAGTGCGTGGTTCTCTGATGATGAAGGTAAAAAGGGAACCCTGGCAGTAGGTCAGTTTGCTGATCTTGCTGTATTGTCTGCTGACTACTTTACTGTGCCAGAAGAAGAAATCAAAAACCTTGAATCATTACTCACCATTATGGGTGGGCAGGTTGTTTATGGAAATGATGAATTTAAAAATTTATCACCTGAATTGCCGCCAGCATCACCTGATTGGTCACCGACGGGCGTTTATGGTTATGGTGGTGCTAACCTAGCCAACACTATACTTTCCCACGATTCCCATGATAACAAGTTACATAGTTGCAGTAACCCTCTCCATCAACACACTCATACCGTAATAGGAAAAGATGGAACTACATGGGGTATCGGTTGTACTTGCTTTGCTTTCTAAGTCAAAACCACCGGTATAATGCCGGTGGTTTTCTTTCTGCAATAAGGGTATGTAGATTCGAAATAGCATTGTATATCCCTACATGGAATGTGTTACTATGCGATAAGACCGAAGAATTGATTGATTAACTTAACTTGTTTTTGATAGCCTTCTCTCCTTGCAAAGTCTGTCCTTTTTTCCTTAATTAAAAGTCAATGGTATCCCCCTCTTGATCGACTACACCACACATATAAATCCACTGCCCTTTGACTTTAATATAGATCTTAATTTTTCAATTGTTACACTAGAATCATTATTATTTCTATTACACTGATACTTTTTGCGAATCATTTAACTTCTGCATAAAGATACGTGCTGCAAAACTTAAAAATTTATCATCAAAGTGAATAAGATTAATATCTTGGCTTGGTGTTGGATCAGTAATACGAACTATGCTCAAAGTATCATTATTAACAAAGTTAACCAGTGAAAGAGGTATTATGGCAACCCCATGTCCATTGTATACAAGGCTCAATAGAGAAATAGAAGATTTTGTTTCTATATTTGCTTCAGATAAAGATAACCCTAAACTCTCACAATATATCTTAATAGATTCACGACAACTACATGAAACCATTATTCTACTCAGCCCTACTAATTCTCGAAAAGAAACAAATGATTTTTCATTCAAAGGATGATTTTTTGGAATTACAAGGACGAGCTCTTCACTATACAAAAGGGTGCTTGTTAATATGTCTGGAATTTGAGCACTACGTGTAATCCCGAAATCAATATTTTTGTCAACGATTTGATTTACAGCAACTTCGGATTCTATAATCTTTACTACAATGTTGGGATAATGTTGTTGAAACTTCATAATATAAGGTGTTAAATAAGTGAGATCCTCTAATAAACCTCCTATAGTAATCACACCTCTTTTTACACCCTTTAATTCAAAAATTTCATTATACACGTCATCAAATTGTTGCATGATAAATTTTCCTTTATCAAATAGCAGCTTACCCGCTTCTGTCATTTTGATACCTCTTCCAACTCGATGAAACAAGGGTGTATCAAGTTCCCCTTCTAAAACACGGATTTGTTGACTTAAAGTCGGCTGTGAAATACCTAGAACTTCCGCAGCTTTAGTGAAACTATTATTATTACAAACTTGAATAAAATACTCTAAATGACGTAATTCCATTCTTGATACCCACTCTCCGCTTTATGAAAGATTTATAATTTAAAGGACGATATGTATACG